>NZ_MJXJ01000001.1:0-1300 GCF_001762735.1 Campylobacter sp. BCW_6461
TAATTCTTTATCACTCATTGCAACTTCTTTGGATCTTTTGGTGTGCGATTATCTACAAGATAATTTAAAGAAAATACATTTTTAGCTTCTTTGGAATAAGGGTTATCTGTGATAGTCACACTAACCTTGTAATCGTTTTGTGGTAAATTTGGATAAATAAGTTCCATTAAATCTGTTAAGTATTTATTAGGGCTTTTAATCTCTTTTTGTAAAAGTTTTTCCATTTCATTAAAAGCATTGATGAAAGCGATTTTGAATTGTAAAGCTTTTTTGCCTGTAAAGCCCATTGCTAAAAGAAAGAATCCATCTTTTGTAAGTTGATAGTATGGGTATTTTCTTTCTCTACCTTTAAAGCCTTGTATTTTATGGACTTTGAATGAAAACTCAAAATTGAGGAGGTCGTTGGAAGTCCCTATTTCATTTTTCCATCGCTTTGTAATTGCAAGAGAATTTTTTGCATAAACTCTTCCGCTATTTGTAGTGCCTACTTCAAAATCTTTTCCTAAGTATCCGATTAGATTTACATTATTCATTGTTTAACTCCTTTTTGTTGGTGTAATATTTTTTCATCTTTTAAACTCCTTATTTATAGATTTAACTGCATTTGTTTTTTTGGTGCTAAATTCTTCTAATTTTGCTTTAAAATCATTTGTGGATTTGTTTTGTTGTGGTATAATTTTATTGGTAGCCGATGAAATGTTCTTTTGAACCAGTCGTCCGTCAAGACTTTGGGCTTGAGTGTAGGAGGTGTGGGCGTTCCTACCATCGACTACTACATCTTTTTTTGCCATTAATTCCAAGTTTTTTATTCTTTTTTCGTTAGCGTGAAAAATTTTACTGATATTTTCATCTTTTCGGATACCTACTTCACCCATTTTCTTTTCATTTAGCTTTTTCCCTGCAATGTAGTCTTTTTCACTTTTTGGAGTCGGATTATTGATAATAATTTCAGGATCATGGATAACTTTTTTTATTAAGTTAGCAACCTGTTCTTTGTTTTGAAACATTTCAGGGTGTCTTTCTAGTAAAGTTTGTAAATCTGCGACAGCTTCTTTATCACCTAAAAGATCAACCAGTCTTTCACAAAGTTCAAAAATTTCTAATTCTTTATCACTCATTGCAACTTCTTTGGATCTTTTGGTGTGCGATTATCTACAAGATAATTTAAAGAAAATACATTTTTAGCTTCTTTGGAATAAGGGTTATCTGTGATAGTCACACTAACCTTGTAATCGTTTTGTGGTAAATTTGGATAAATAAGTTCCATTAAATCTGTTAAGTATTTATTAGGGCTTTTAAT
>NZ_MJXJ01000002.1:0-43931 GCF_001762735.1 Campylobacter sp. BCW_6461
ATTAAAAGCCCTAATAAATACTTAACAGATTTAATGGAACTTATTTATCCAAATTTACCACAAAACGATTACAAGGTTAGTGTGACTATCACAGATAACCCTTATTCCAAAGAAGCTAAAAATGTATTTTCTTTAAATTATCTTGTAGATAATCGCACACCAAAAGATCCAAAGAAGTTGCAATGAGTGATAAAGAATTACAAAAAGAAATATTAGCTTTAGAAAACGATGTTAAGCAACTAGAAGCAACTATTAATGTAATCAAGAAAAGAATTACTCATCTTAAAGACATTGCTTGGGATAAACAAAGCAAAAAAGAAAGCTCTCAAATGTATAAAGTGTTAAAAGAAGATAAAACACATACAAGGGTTAAAAGTAATGTGGGGGACATTAAAGTAGATAAAGACTTTATGGAAAAAGAAATCAAAAAACATTTAGATAATCCAAATTTAAGAGGAATGGTTACTACACAAGAAATGCTTTCATTCCCTAAGGTGGCTAAAGGTGTGGAGGCAGAGTATGATGAAAGATATCAGGGGTATAGTTGGAAAACCAAAGCAAATGATGGAAGTATTTTAAACTATGGTGAAAGAGATTTTGGAAAAGGACACAGATTATTAACTGCTCACAGCAAAACAGAGAGGGGCGAACGGGGTCAGCTTCGCCAAGAGTTTAACGACCGCGATTTTCACAACTCTGTTGAAAGTATTATACCACAACAAAACCAATCTGTGAATGATTTTAAAGCAAAATTAGAAGAATTTAGCACCAAAAAAACAAATGCAATTAAATCTATAAATAAGGAGTTTAAAAGATGAAAAAACATTATACAAATGAAAAGGAGTTAAACAATGAATAATGTAAATTTAATCGGATACTTAGGAAAAGATTTCGAAATAGGCACCACAAATAGTGGAAGAATTTTTGCAAAAAACTCTCTTGCCATTACTAAGCGTTGGAAAAATGAAAGAGGTAATGAAGAGAGTAGCACAGTTTGGATACCCATCGTTTTATTTGGCAAAAGTGCCGAAAGTGCGTCAACACATATTAGAAAAGGTTCGCAGTTTGCATGCAGTGGTGAATTATCTTCTAGTCAATATCAAGATGAATCAGGAAATACAAAAACAGCATTGAGCGTTATTGTTTCTAAATTTTATTGGCTTGGCAAAAAAGATAAAGATGACAATGGAGCACAAAATCCACAAGTCCCACCAAAAGAGCCAAATATTGATTATCAAAACACAAATATAGATGAAGAAACACAAGTATTTTAAGATTTAAGGATAAAAATGTCTATAAAAAATTTAAGTGTAGAAGAATTAGCACAAGAATTAGAAACTTCAAATCATGAAAAGCTGATTAAAGCTTTGTTTTTATTTGAAAAAAGTTCTTCAATGGAAGATCTTAATTCAGATCAAATAGAAATAATTTTAGATGAAGTATATGAATTTTATATCAATCATAAATCTATATCTTCTTTTTTACAAGAAGATATAAACCAAGCATTAGATGAAGCTATTGATAAAGAGCTTTGCAAAAAACAAGAAAAATCATTTGAAAGGTAAAAAATGAAAAAAATTATCTTTGGTGTTAATAATAATAAAGCCATAGGTAAATCTCATCCCCATGAAAATGGGGCAAGACTAATAAGCCTTGACTATAATTATACAAAGGAGTATAATTATAACTATGAGATTTGCGTAACTCAATTTAATCACCTCTTTTCTGAGGTTAAATTTAGCCACAGGGTTGCAGCCCTATGGCTAACCCCACAAAATTATATCCAAAAATTTAAAAAATCTATTCTCATTTTTACTTCTATATTAATTTTGCCTTGCTTTTCACTTGGTGCTGGCATTCCTGTAGTTGATACAACTGCAAATCAACAAATGGCAACTCAAAATGCAAAACAAATAGCAGAATGGACAAAAGAGGCTTCAAGATGGACTGAAACTGTATCACACTACCAAAAACAAATACAAGCATACAAAGATGAACTCTTATCAAAAACAGGTGTAAGAGATTCGGTATCTTTTGTGAAAGATATAAAACAAATTTATTCAGATTTCGCAGAATCTGGACAAAATATACAATCTTTTTACAATGATGTTTTAAGAGATCCGCAGGATTTTTTAAGTGATAAAGGTAGCGAAATTTTTGGAAAATATACGAGCTTTGATCGATGTAATTTTGATTTTTTAAGTCAATCAGAAAAAAACATTTGCAAAATGAATTTAATCACTTATGCTGCTCAAGTAGAAACCTATAATCAAGCTTCAAAACAAATGGATACAATTAGCCAAACACTCCAAAAATTGCAAGATAAATTAGCAAATTCCAAAGATATTAAAGAAAGCACAGATGTCGGCAATGCTATCCAATTAGAAGTAGCAAAAATTCAAATGGTTAAAAATCAAGTTGATTTAGCCAATGCAAGCTATGAAAACCAAAGAAGAATCCAAGAAGATATGGCTATGCAAGAATATTCTAAGTCGTTACAAAAGCCACGAGAAAGTGCTATGGAATTTTTTAAGAATAACAAATGAATTTAGATCTTTTTCAAACTCTAGGTAAAAGCATACAACAAATTGTTGATGCGATAAGACAAGTAGGCGCGAGTGATAAGGTTGCTGAGCTTAGTGTATTGCTTTCTATAATCATAACTTTAGTTATTATGTATAAAGGCTATGAAGTTTTAATGGGAACAAGCCAAAGCCCTATTAGAGAACTTACTTGGGATATAGCAGGAAAACTTCTTGCCATTACTTTTGCTTTAAATATCGGTGGATGGCTTACTTTAGTCATTAATGCTATGGATGGAATTTATGAATGGGCTGGGGGTGGAACACAAATGTATAAAACATTAGATGAAATGTATGCGAACACAGCACAACTAGCAAACATAATTTGGGCTAAATCAAGTGGTGTTGGAGGTGCTATTTTAGCCATTGTAGCAATGCTGCTTTGTTATGTAGGATTTGTAATCGCTGTTGTGCCGACACTTGCTATCTTTGTGATTACAACTTTTACACAAACACTACTCGTAATAACCGCTCCTATAGTCTTTTGGCTTTTAATATTTAAATCCACTAAAAATGTTTTCACGCAATGGATAGGACTTTTACTTTCAAATACTTTAGTGATTTTACTTGTAGGATTATTTTTGAGTGTTTTTATGGAGCAAGTATCAACTTGGATTAAGTATTTTGCAAAAGTAACTCAAGCAGGAGACGAAGTATTAGGCACAAGCATTTTCTTCGTCATTGCTTCCTTAGTTCTTGTCATTATGATTATTTCTGCAAAACTTTATGCTGAAAAAGTCGCAAATGTTTCAATGGAAGGAGCTATGGGCGGAGCTATGGGATCTGCTTTAAATCCTGTTAGTAGATTGGCAGGTTGGACTGCAGGAAAAGCTGCAGGAAAAACTGTAAATGCAGGAAAAACTGGTGCAAAGTTAGCTGCTAAAGGTGCGAAGTTAGCTGCTAAAGGTGGTTATAGTTTTGCAAAAAAAATGTATGAAAGGGCTAGAAATGCAGGCTAAATTAATTTTTATTTTATTTTGTGGTGTGTTATTTTTTAGTGCTTGTAGCACTAAAAATCAAGGCAAATATGATGAATTTTTTAATAATCAAACAGGGTGGATTCCCATCAATCAAAACAAAGATTTAAATAAAGGAACTATGAATGAAAAATGACTTTAATACCGCAATGGATTATGAAGCTAGTTTCAGATATTTAATCGATAAAAGTAATAAAAGAGCTTGGCTTATCGCTTTTGTTTCTATTTTTATAGCCATAATTTCAATCGTAGCAGTTGTCTTACTTACCCCTCTAAAAACAATAGAGCCATATGTAATTCGAGTAGACAATACTACAGGTATGGTAGATATTTTAACTATGCTTGATGAAAAAGAAATTTCAAGTAATGAAGCTCTTGATAAGTATTTTATCTCTCAATATGTAAAAGCTAGAGAAGGATATTACTATGAGCTTTTAAATCAAGATTATTTACTCACTCAATTGATGAGCTCTGAAAAAGTCGCAAATGAATATAGAGCTTGGTATGAAGGTGAAAATGCTAGAGATCAAATTTTAAAAAACTCAAATGAAGTAAATGTGCAAATTTTAAGTATCGTTCTTGGCAATAGCAATGGGATTAAAACTTCAACTATAAGAGCAAAAATTATTACAAAAAATTTAAATACTAGAGGATTGTCAGAATCCACCAAAGTAATCACATTAAGCTATGACTATATTTTAGCTAAAGCTAGTGAGGAAAATAGAATTTTAAATCCTCTTGGCTTTAAAGTAACTAATTACAGAATTGATGAGGAGATAAGATGAAAAATATTACTTTAGCTATCCTTTCTTTTTTATTTTTGGCTCCTGCTTTTGCCTTAAATATCCCAAAAACTTCTTCTTTTGATAAAAGAATTGCTTATGCGGTTTATAATGCAAATGATGTTTTCCAAATCAATGCAAAAAATGGCTATGTAAGCGTATTAGAATTTGGCATTGATGAAAGGATTATTAATACTGCCACAGGTTTTGCAGAAGGTTGGGATTTAATAGAAAAAGATAATCTCTTATTCATTAAGCCAAAAGCTTATAAAACACAACTTGTGCAACAAGATAATAATAATATGGGGGAAAGCCAAGTATCACAAGAATTCGTTTTAGATCCAAATCCTCATGATTGGAAAACAAACTTAATTGTTATTACAAATCTAAACACTTATGTTTTTGATTTAAAACTTGTAAATCAAAATAATAACACTACCTATAAACTTAGTTTTTCTTATCCTAAAAAAGACTTAGAAGCAACTAAAGAATTTTTAGAAGCACAAGAACAAGAGAAAATACGCACAGATTTAAATAAGAATACCATTCCTAGAAATTGGGATTTTTATATGAAAGTTAATAAAGGAAGTGAAGATATAGCACCGAATTTTGCTTATGATGATGGTGTTTTTACATATATAGGATTTGATAATACTAAAACCTTTCCTGCTGTTTTCATGTATGACAATGGTAAAGAAAGTATTTTGAATACTCATATTAAAAAAGATGGAAATTATGAAGTTTTGGTGGTTCAAAAAATCGCAAAACAAATTCTATTGAGAAGTGGCGATAAGGTCGTTGGTATTTTCAATCGTGGTTATGCAAAAAATCCATTAAATAAAACAAGAGAAACCTCTAATGAAAATATTCAAAGAGAAATAAATAAAAAATAGGAAGCAGGCATGCAAGATAAAGAACAAGATAATTTAGACAATGATTTTGAAAATCACACAAGTGATTTGCATGAACAAAAAAATCATCTTAAAAAAATACAAGCTTACGCAATTTTTGCTGTTGGCGGCTTACTGTTTATTTTTTTAATGGTTTATTTCCTGAAATCATTTTCAGGAAATAACAACGATATAGAAGAAGCACCAAAAGAAGAAAATAATGATATAGCTCAAAGTGTTAAAACAAAGGAATTTGCTCCACCACCTTCATCTGCTCAAAAAACATTTGATGAGCTCGTGGCACAAGAACAACCTACACAAACTACAGCTTTGATGCTTGAAGCAGAACCTCCAAAACCTAGAATTGTTAAAGGCATTGGAGTTACTGTTGTTGCTTCATCTAATAATGGATTTAATGGGGGTAGCACAGGAGATAGAGGAGAATTTGGAGATAAGCCAAACACTGTATTTGAATTTGGACAAAATGGTTCAGGTGCTTTACAAAATTCTAACAATTTCCAAAGCGGTGGAGAATTTACAGGTGAAGTATTTACTCCGACAATTGCCAAAGTTAGCGAATTTGATCAAAATTTACTCTTACCTAAAGGCACTTATATAGGTTGTGCCCTAAAAACAAGATTAGTAAGCTCTATTAAAGGTGGTATTGCTTGTATTGTTTCAAATGATGTTTATTCAGCAAATGGAAATACACTTTTAATAGAAAAGGGTAGCACCATTACAGGAACTTTCAATGCTGGACAATTAGATGATGGCATGGATAGACTTTTTGTGATTTGGCAAGAAATTAGAACACCAAACAATATTATCATCCCTGTTTATTCTGGTGCAACCGATGAACTTGGAGCAAGTGGAATGCAAGGATGGGTAGATCATCATTATTTAAAACGATTTGGCTCTGCTATTTTATTATCAATGATAGATGATTCACTGGCTATCTTAGCGGATCAAATTACAGGCAAAGATAATAAAAATAATTATGCCAATTACACTGAAAATACAAGAGATTCTGCAAAAGAAATCGCAAATACAGCATTAGAAAAAATGATTGATATTAAACCTACTCTTTATAAGAATCACGGAGATTTGGTCGGTGTTTATGTAAACAGAGATATAGATTTTTCAAAGGTTTATAAGCTTACAAGGAAAAAGAATGTCAATAACGCTAGATAAATACACTCAAAAATATTTCGGAGAATTTTTAAAAGATGATAATATCAATGAAATCTGCTATAACGGCGATAATAAAATTTGGGTACAAAACTCCAAAGGATTATGGGAATCTGTACAAACAGAACTTGATTTTGAGTCCGCAGGACATTTTGCAACTGCTTCAGCCTCTTTTAAAAAAGACAAAATAGATGTATCACGCCCTATTCTTTCTTGTATTTTGGTAGGCGGAGAGCGTATGCAAATTGTTATTCCGCCTGCTACCAAAAGCGAACATATTTCAATTACTATCAGAAAACCAAGCAAAACTCGCTTTAAAATGGAAGATCATGTTAAAAGTGGACTTTTCGAAGATTTAAACCCTGATGATAAAAATATAATCAAACCAAGCGATGAAGAATTAATCAAGTTATATAAAGAAAGAGATTATCAAGCTTTTATATCAAAAGCTGTTAGCTATGGTAAAAATATCATCATCGCTGGTGAAACTGGCAGTGGTAAAACCACTTTTATGAAAACTCTTATTGATTTCATAAGCCTCGATGATCGGATCATAACAATAGAAGATGTTGAAGAAATCAAATTCTACGAACACAAAAATTTCGTGCAATTATTCTATCCGAGTGAAGCAAAAAGCACAGATTTTTTAAATTCTGCAACGCTTTTAAAATCTTGTCTAAGAATGAAGCCTGACAGAATTTTACTTGCAGAGCTTAGAGGTGCGGAAACTTATGATTTTATCAATGTCTTAGCTAGTGGACATGGTGGAAGCATTACAAGTTGTCATGCAGGAAGTCCTGAAGAAACATTCACACGACTTGCCTTAATGACTTTGCAAAACCCACAAGGTCAATGCGTTCCTTTTGAAATTATCCAAAAAACACTTAAAGATTTAATTGATATTGTCGTGCATATCCACGCTCATCACGGAAAAAGGCGTATTAGTGGCATTTATTTTAAAGAAATAGAGAATATCAAAAAGGATTCTAATGAGTGATAAAGAATTAGAAATCTTTGAGCTTTGCGAAAGATTATCAAAGCTTTTAGGAGACAAAGAAGCAATCGCTGATTTAAAGAAGTTATATACAAATCACCCCGAAATGTTTAAAGATATGCAAGAAGTTTCAAACACAATTAAAGAAGTGGTTAAAGAACCTGAATTAATTATTAAAAATCCTAGACCTAAAAATGAAAAGGATTTTATAGCAGTCAAACATTTGCAAGACAAAAAGCAAAAAATTGGCGATATTGGTATTAGAAATGATAGTGGAACTAATACAATTTTTCACGCAAATATATCATCAAATAGAAATTTTAAAAGATTGGCTAAAAAAGAACAAGCAGTTACTGGTGAAGCCGTCCACTCCCTTCACACCTCGAGACCTGCCGAGCTGGGCGGTAATAATCAAGAATTATCTGGTGCAAATGCACATTCAGTAACCGCTAACAGCATTATACCACAACAAAACAAATCCGCAAATGATTTTAAAGCAAAACTAAAAGAGTTTGACGCCAAAGGAAAGAACCATATTCAAACCAAAGAAAAGGAGAGATAAATGCAAAATAACAAAAGTATTCAAATTATTTTTCTTGCGATTTCTAGTGTTTTTCTTACATATTTACTAACGCCTCTTGTTTTCTTTTTTTTAAACAAGGTAAAAATAATGAAAGCGATTGAAATTTATAACATAAATTTTACGCTACAAGCAATCGCTAATGGTTATCCAAAAATATGGCTTTCTTTGAGTATTACTTTTGGCATTTGTTTTGTTGTTTTTTCTGTTTTGGTGTTATCTTTAAAAGCCAAAAAATCTCAATTTGGTGAAGCTAGATTTGCAAATTTTAATGAGATTAAAAAAATGAATTTATTTGGCGATAAAGGAATTATTATCGGAAAATATAAAGGAAAATTGCTAAGATTTGGCGGTCAGCAATTTGTAGCTTTAGGAGCTCCCACAAGAAGTGGTAAGGGTGTAGGTATAGTAATACCAAACTTATTAGAGTGGCAAGAAAGTGCTGTTGTGCAAGATATTAAGCAAGAATGTTTTGACTATACAAGCAAATATAGAAAAGAGATTTTAAAACAAGAAGTGTATTTGTTTAATCCATTTTCAAGACAGACTCATCGTTATAATCCTTTAACTTACATTGATATGAGTGATAAAGAACATTGCGATAGTCAATTAATGGATTTGGCTAACATACTTTATCCACTTGATGGGGATTCTACTTCAAAATTTTTTAATGGTTTAGCACAAAATCTCTTTATAGGTCTTTGTTATTTATGGCGTGATTTGCAACTCACAGATATGGGTAAAGAATTTCAAAAATCTTTTAATGTAGATGTAGGAAATTTTAACTTTTACAATATCTTGCAACTCTCAAAAGGCTTTTCACTCAAGAATGAAGAAAAAACCTTAAGAGGTTTTGATGATACATATAATTTCTTGGTCTATTGTGAAATCTTAGATGAAGCAACTATAAGGCGTTTAGAAACTTATTTTAATATCAACTCAGATGCTACTAAATCAGGCGTAATGAGCTCTTTTAATGCTCCGCTTGTGCCATTTGAAAGTGAAACATTAAGATTAAGCACAGAAACAAGTGATTTTGATTTGCGAGATTTGCGTAAAAAGAAAATGACAATTTATATAGGTATTACACCTGATCAACTCGCAAATGCTCAATTTATTTTAAACATTTTTTGGTCGCAACTTATTTTATTAAACACCAAAGAATTGCCACAAAGCAATAAAGAATTAAAATACACTTGTTTGATGGTTATGGATGAATTTACTGCACCTAGCAGAATTCCTATTTATCAATCTGCGATAAGTTTTATGGCTGGATATTGGTTACGCTCTTTGATGATTTATCAATCTAATTCACAACTTGAAACACAACCGCCTTTAGGTTATGGCAAGGAAGGGGCAAAAACCCTTTTGACTAACCATGCTTGTCAAATTTTCTATGCACCAAGAGAGCAAGAAGACGCAGAAGCTATCTCTAGGATTTTAGGAAATACTACTTTTAAAACAAGCTCAAGAAGTATTAATTCAGGTGGTAATGGTGGCGGATCAAGAAGTATTAGCGAAGCAAGTAGAGCATTAATGCTTCCACAAGAACTTAGAGAAATGCCTTTTGAAAATGAACTTATTACTATTGATAGTGGTAAGCCCATTTTATGCAATAAAGCATTCTACTATTCAGATTCATATTTCATGGATAAATTTAAGGCTGTTTCAAAAAGCCTATCAGGAATAAAAAAAATCCCTTCACGCAAACAATTAGAAGATGCAATCTTAAAAGGAGAATGCAAAATTAAAATTCAAATTATAGGAGAAAACAATGAAAAAAATGTCGCTTAGTTTAGCTTTAATCACTTCATTAATGGTTGGATGTTCTGCACCAAAAGCAAAGCGATTAGATGATAGCTCTGCATTATCTATTAATAATTCTATTTTGGAGCACAAATACAGTTTCGTTCCAAAAGATCCTTATTTAAGTGGATTTAACTGGACTTATCATATTGTGGTTGAAAAAAAGACTGTGGATGATGATTTTATTAAAAATGATCTTGTTACTAAAACTTTTTTACTCGCCCACAATTCAACAAAAATTATTTTAGTAGGTAGAGATGATTTAATTAAACAATACAAACATTATTTTGAAAAAAATCAAGTTCTTGCACCCATAGAATTACAACCTGTGAGCCCTATTGAACGCGATTTTAATAAAGTAAATATCTTATTTTTCAATAAAACTAACTTAGGAGAATAAAAATGAAAAAAATTACTTTCGCAACAATTTTGTTTTTTGGAGTTGTATCATCATCTAATGCAATAAAATTAGATGTTTTAACAGGAGATACTAAATTAGCTTGTGAAGCGATGCTTTGCCTTGCAAGTCCTGTTAAACCACCTGAATGCGGTACAGCTTTGGCAAGATATTTTAGCATTGATGCACGAAAATGGGCAGATGTAATCGCTAAACGCAGAAGTTTTTTAAATTTATGCCCTGTAGATGCTTCAAGTGATCCTGAAATGTATAAATATAAAAATGATATTTTGGTTCATTTGGATGGAGAATGCTCTGTACCTGCATTAAATAACCGAGTTGAAAACACTCTATTAAGAACTGAAACTATAAAAAAATGCGGAGCTGAAAGTTCTTGCACTACTGAAATTATAAAGCATTATGGATATAGAATTAATCCACAACTTACAAATTCTTGTAGACTTTTAGCTTCATCTAAATATACAGACTATCATCTAAAATATACTTGCAATACTAAATTTTATGAGAAAAAAGACTGGGAAAGAGGTTATGAGTTAAAAGAAGTATCACAAGAAATTTATAATGCTTTACCTATCTCTCAAAGAGAACAAGGAGAGAAATTAGTCCCTGTAAGCTATGCGGAATTTATTAGATTGCCTGCTGACAAAAGAAAGCAAGGAGGATTTGGTAAATATTACAGAATCGATATTGCTTTTTACCAAAAAATAATTATTAAAAAAGATTGCTGGATAAATGAGAAATAACTATGAATGAAGAAATTAATTCTAATGAAAATAACCTTTATGAGTTGGCTAAGGAAGATAATTCAACCAATATGGTTATACAAAATTATAATGAACTATTGAGTAAATTTGAGAATCTTATCAAAACAATTATTGCTAAAATTAATATTGGGAAACAAAATTCAAGCAATAATACAGAAGATGGAATTTTTAAAGATTTAGAAAAAAATATTATTGAGCTAGATAATACTTTTCTAGCTCTTATTTCTTATTTTAAAAATCCGCCAAGCGATGAAGAAAAAGAATTTATTAATAAAACAGCCTCTATTAAAAAAACAATGGAAGATTTTGCAGAATTTGCTAATGAAATTCAAAAATTATCGCTGGATGATAAACTTAAAAAATATAATGAACAAATCAACAAATTTTGTGAAATAGTAGAATATAAACTTTCTCATAATGCAGAAAATTATAATTCATTTCTCGATCGTTTCGTTGAAAATGGAAAACTAAAATTGAATACATTTTCAGAAATTTTTACAAAAATGACAAAAAATACAAAATGGTATCTTATATTTTTTAGTTTTACTTCTATAGGGTTAGGTATGGCTCTTGGCATTTTAATTTTGCTTACTTATATAAAATATTCAGAATATAACAATTTAAAAGAAAGAGTAAGCACAATCACTCAAGGTTTAGCCACTATCTCTATTGATGAAAATAGCAAAGGAAGCTTTACCTTGAGCTTTGCAAAAAACAAAAAAACTATTTTCAATGAGAATAAAAATAGTATTCAAATCACACTACAAGGAGGTGAATGAACAAGGGAATTATATACAAAAAAAATGCAAAAAACAAAAAACAAATCACAAATTTATTAAAAAAAGGAGCAAAAAATGGCATTTGGAAAATTAGTTAATGATAAAATTGTTATCGATACAAACAATGCTTTAAATTATAGAGGCAAGGAAGGTGATATTCAACAAAGAAAGGTAGATACTGCCCTCATCGATGTTATTAAAGAAGCTGGACAAGTTGCTGCAATGGAACACGGAGCTGTGCTTTTTTCTGCAAAAGTTAACGAGGTATGGAAAAACTATTTTGTTAATAGAGATGAAAAAACTCACAATATAGTTTTAAAACCTACAAATTCACAAAATAGAGATGATTTCATTTATATCAACTCTAATATAAATGAGCAAGGTTATTTTTACTACACAATTAATCAGAAGCGAGAATCTGCAAAAGAATTAATTGAAGGAGTTGGAATTGTAGAACACCAAAATCAAGATGGAACTAAAAGCCACTATTTAGAAACTAATGTAAGGCTTTATAATGAAGAATTAAAACAAGAACTTAAAGAAAAAGGGAATGAGTTTATAGCTGTAATTTCAAATGCTGGAATTAAAGTTGTTAATGAAGCTGAAATGAAAGCACAAAAACAAGAACAACAAATACAGCAAACTCAAGAAATCAAAGAGCCTGAAAAAACTCAAAACCAAGAGTTTGGAAGATAAAAATATGCACCTTATAAAGGTGCATATTTATAGTTATTATTATTTATTAATAGTAATTATAAGTAACAAAATTAAAAGGAATAAAAATGAAAGTAAATTATATAGAGCTTGAAAAAAAAGAAGGACAAATAGGCAATATTCCATATATTATAATAAAAGTTGAATATCCGAATCTAAAAAAATTACAAGAGAATGATCTTTTAATGGCAAATGATAAAGGACAATGGCTTTGCGGTTTTATAGGCTTAAAAGAAAATCAAAAAGTAGATTTTAAAGAATTAGATAATGGATATATAGCTCCTCAATATTTATATTTAAACTCAAAAGATCAAAAAGAAATTGATTTATTTTCGAATAATCTAGAAATTACAAAAGTTTTACAATTTGATTTAAATCATTCTTGGAATAAAACCGAAAAAAATACTCAATTAGATGAAGAAGAATGCTTAAAAATCATTAAAAACACCATAGAATATATTAATAATTTCAATAAAAATATCAGCAAACAAGAATTTGAAGAGCTAAGTAAAGAAGAAAATACCCATAAAACTCATAAATTAATTGAAAGACTTATGATGCAAGAAGAAGGAACAAGTGGATTAATAGAAAAAGATTTAAAGGAAATAAAAAAAGATAAAAGTTATTTTTTTGACAAGATGAGTAGTTTTGCAAAAAATCAAACTATAGAAAAATCGAGGACAAAAGAAGATTATAGCATTAATAACTAGAAAGGTGAAAATGAAATTATTTATAGCAGAAAAACCCGAACTTGGTAGAGCAATTGCAGAAGGACTAGATGGCAATTATAAAAGCGGAGAAGGATATATACAAAAAGGTGATAATATTGTTACTTGGGCTTTTGGGCATATTCTAGAGCTTGCGAAACCTGAAGAATATGATGAAAAATATAAGTTGTGGAAACTTGAAGACTTACCACTACCCATTAAAGAATTTAAATATTTACCCAAAAAAGAAAGTAAAAAACAATTAAAAATTATTTGCGATTTAATCCATAGCGACAAGATTACTTCTATTGTAAATTGTGGGGATGCAGATGATGAGGGTCAAATTCTTGTTGATGAAATTATTCAATACTCCAAAACTTCTAAACCTGTATTTAGGGTTTTAATTAATGATTTAACACCAAAAGCAGTAAAAGAAGAAATAGCAAAAATTAAGCCAAATGCAGATTTTAAAGGAATGAGCGAAAGAGGTTTTGCAAGAAGTCAAGCAGATTGGATAGTAGGCATAAATCTTACTAGGGCGTATACCATAATGGCACGAAAAAATGGATATGAGGGCATTTTAAGCGTAGGTAGAGTTCAAACGCCTATTTTGGCTCTTATAGTTAATAGAGATAAAGAATTTGAAAATTTTAAAAGTATAAATTATTATTCTTTGCTAGGTGATTTTAATATCAACAATAATACTATTAAAGCAAGATTGAAAACAGAAGATAAAATTTTAGATGAAAATTTAGCTAAAGAGATCAAAGAATCTTGTGAAAATCAAAATGCAAAAATTAATTTAAAAATAGAAAACAAAAAGGAATATCCACCGCTACCTTATAATCTACTTGTTTTACAAGCTGAATGTGCAAAACTTTTTGGTTTTAGCCCTGATAAAACATTAGAAATCACTCAAATTTTAAGAGAAAAACACAAGGCTATAACTTATAATAGATCAGATTGCCAATATTTACCTGAAACAATGTTTGAACAAGCACCAAATATTTTAAATATTATAAAGGAAAATTTAAATTCTAATGATGAAATTCAAGCTCTCATTGATAGCAGTGATTTAACAATAAAAAGCAAGGCTTTTAACGATGCTAACATTTCAGCACACTATGGAATAATCCCTACCCAAAATAAAATTTCATCGCAATTAACTCAAGATGAATTAGTCGTTTACAATCTAATCGCTAAAAGATTTATTATCCAATTCTTTCATCCTAGAGAATATCAAACTACTACAATTAATTTAGAAGTAAATCAAAGAATTTTTACCGCTACTCAAAACAAGACAACAAAAAGTGGTTTTAGAAGTCTTTGGCAAAATATAGATAGCGAAGAGGAACAAGAAAATAATGAGAACGATATAAACGATTTATCTATCTTAAAAAATGGTGATATTGCAAAATGCTCTTTGATACAAATTGAAAAAAAGCAAACAAAGCCACGCCCTTACTACACTATGACAACGCTACTTAAAGATTTAAATAGTGTCGCAAAGTATGTGTCTGATGAAAGAATTAAAAAATTACTGATTGAAAAAGACAAAGACAAAAAAGGTGAAAGTGGTGGTATAGGAACACCTGCAACAAGATCTAATCATATAAAAACATTAATTGAAAGAGAGTATATAGAAGTAAGTAAAGATAAAAAACAAATTATCAAATCCACTAAAAAAGGTAGAGATTTAATTAAACTTTCTCCAAAATCACTTATTACTCCTGACATGACAGCATTGTGGTTTGAGCAACAAAAAATGATAGAAATATCAGAATTAAGAAGAGAACAATTCTTAGAAGAAATCACAAAAGAAGTAATTAGCGAAATTCAAAGAATTGATAAAAATCAAGAGTTTAAAATACTAGATAATGAAAACAAACCAAAAATTCAATGTCCGCAATGCAATAAAGGATTTTTAACCAAACGAAAAGGGAAATATGGAAACTTTTGGGGTTGTAGTGAATTTAAACAAGGTTGCAAAGCCATTTATCCTGATAACAAAGGCACACCAAACTTTGAAACAAAACAAGCAAGCAACGATACTACTCATAAATGTCCGCAATGCAATAAAGGATTTTTACAAAGAATAAAAAGTAAAAATGGTAATAGTTGGTGGTGGGGTTGTAGTGAATTTAAACAAGGTTGCAAGGCTATGTATTATGACGATAATGGAAAACCTAAAATAATAAATGTATAATATTAATAAATATTAATTTATTTTAATTAATATTAATAAATAATATTTTTCAAATATAAAGAATTTTATGATTATGTAAAAATATTTTTTGAGAGGAGGTAAATTATGGAAGAAAAAAATAAATATAATCAATGCTTGTTGCTTAATGGCTATGAGTTTTTAGATTTTGAAAATACTAAAAATACAACCTTAAAAGAATGGTTAAAAGATGAAAATTTTTTGCTTTTTATTAAAAGCATTCCAAAAGATTATATTTTTATTATAAAAAAATATAGCATAGCTAATGGAATATTTTTGACACATAAAAAAACTTTTGAATTCGCTCAAAAAATACTAGAAAAAGTCAAAGATATAAATTTTGACTTTTCTTATAGTGAATTTGAATTTAATCAAAATATTTTTTACGCATTAAATTTTAAAAATAAAGAAATTTCATTTACAGAACTTGTTTTTAGTTTTAAAATAAATTCATTGGATAGAAAAAGTTTTGATATTAGTAACATTTATAATAAAAAACATTTCATCATACAAAAAGATAATAGCTTAATTACCTTTAAATATAGAAAAATTCAAAGCAAGGGTTTTAATCTTGTTTTTTTATTAGAAAATAATATTTTAAAAAATTATTATTTTAACTATTTAGAAAAAATAAATCCTTATATTGCCAAAGATTTTAAAAATATCAAAGAAAATCATTCTTTTGAAATATATAAGCTTTTAAGAATAGATTTTAATGTTTTAATCAATTGTCATAGCGTTCAAGAAGTTATAGAAAAATCATTAAATACTAAAATTAATTTCAATCTAAATAAATTTGATATCCACTTGGCTTTATCTTTTGCAATTTCTTTAAATTTTATTGCAAAAAACGAACAGAATAAATTGTATAAATTTGTTTTGGAGAATAACAAATTAATATATGATTATATTGATTTTATTAATAATAATTTTGCCAACGAGCATTTTATTAAAATAAAATACAAAAGAAAAAAATACAAAATTATTAATATTGCCTCATTTTTATTGTATCACAAATTAAAACCACAGAAAGAAAGCTATCAAAATGAATTTCTTGAAATTTATATACTAATAAATGATTATATTAAATTAAGCTATGAAACAAATAATTTAATTAACCTTAACATTAATTCTATAAATAGAATAACAAACGAACATAATGTTTTAACGATAGAATTAGAAAAAAAACAAATTCCAAAAAATAAAAAACTTAAAATTAAAGAAGATTTTATCAATTTAAAACTTCCAGAAGAATTTAAACTAATAGAAACGCATAAAGAACTTTACTTGCACGGAATGGAGCAAAAAAATTGCGTTTATACAAGAAGAAGAGAAATTGAAGACGGCTTAAGTGCCATTTATAGTTTAAATTACGAAGGAGGAGTTTATACATTGGAAATTTTCAAAAGAAAAAATAAATTTGCAATTAAGGAAATCAAAGCAAAATATAATGAATTTGCAAATAAAGAAGTTATAAATTTTGTTGAAAAAAGCCTGAAAGCTGTTTAAAAAATACAAGGAGTTAAAATGAATACAAACAAAATTACAGATTTACACATACAAATTTCAAAGGAAGACTTGAAAATTTTAGATTTACTACTTAAAGCCAATGAGTATTCTAATATTGTTTTTTATTGCGAAAACGATGAAGAACATTTTATTTTTACAGAAGTAAAACTTGGAAATTATTTTTGCATAAACAGATGATTAGTGGCAGGGGGAAATCCTGCCGCTTTTTCTGCTTTAGTTTGTCAGCTTGACAAATAAAGGGTTAAGGAATATAATTAGATTCAGTATTATACAAGGAGTTAATAAATATGCGGCAAGGTATTCTTAAATAAACTGTCAATTTGATAGTGGGAACAAAAAGTGGCAGTCCCGTTTCACTTTTAATATGGGGCTTAGTTTTTTGTACCCAGTTTAAGAATACTTTTATCATGTAATTTTATATGCCCGAAAACATATAAGTGTTTTGGGGCTATTGGAGTTATTTACCCAGTGATAGGAGTATTTATCACTGGGTATTTTTATGCCCTTTTTTGGGTGTTGATAGGAATAAAATCACATGAAAATAATTAACTTAGGCATTCTGGCTCACGTTGACGCAGGAAAGACAACATTAACGGAAAGTTTATTGTATACCAGTGGTGCAATTGCAGAACTAGGGAGCGTAGATGAAGGCACAACAAGGACAGATACAATGAATTTGGAGCGTCAAAGGGGAATCACTATCCAGACAGCAGTGACATCTTTTCAGTGGGAGGATGTAAAAGTCAACATTATAGATACGCCAGGCCATATGGATTTTTTGGCGGAAGTATACCGTTCTTTATCCGTATTAGACGGAGCAGTATTATTAGTTTCTGCAAAGGATGGCATACAGGCACAGACCCGTATACTGTTTCATGCACTACAGATAATGAAGATTCCGACAATTTTTTTCATCAATAAAATTGACCAAGAGGGGATTGATTTGCCAATGGTATATCGGGAAATGAAAGCAAAGCTTTCTTCGGAAATTATAGTGAAGCAAAAGGTTGGGCAGCATCCCCATATAAATGTAACGGACAATGACGATATGGAACAGTGGGATGCGGTAATTATGGGAAACGATGAACTATTAGAGAAATATATGTCAGGGAAACCGTTTAAAATGTCAGAACTGGAACAGGAAGAAAACAGGAGATTCCAAAACGGAACGTTATTTCCCGTTTATCACGGAAGCGCTAAAAACAATCTGGGGACTCGGCAGCTTATAGAAGTAATTGCCAGTAAATTTTATTCATCAACGCCTGAAGGTCAATCTGAACTATGCGGGCAGGTTTTTAAGATTGAATATTCAGAGAAAAGGCGGCGTTTTGTTTATGTGCGTATATATAGCGGAACATTGCATTTGAGGGATGTTATTAGAATATCTGAAAAAGAGAAAATAAAAATCACAGAGATGTATGTTCCGACAAACGGTGAATTATATTCATCCGATACAGCCTGCTCTGGTGATATTGTAATTTTACCAAATGATGTTTTGCAGCTAAACAGTATTTTGGGGAACGAAATACTGTTGCCGCAGAGAAAATTTATTGAAAATCCTCTCCCTATGATCCAAACAACGATTGCAGTAAAGAAATCTGAACAGCGGGAAATATTGCTTGGGGCACTTACAGAAATTTCAGATTGCGACCCTCTTTTAAAATATTATGTGGATACTACAACGCATGAGATTATACTTTCTTTTTTGGGGAATGTGCAGATGGAAGTCATTTGTGCCATCCTTGAGGAAAAATATCATGTGGAGGCAGAAATAAAAGAGCCTACTGTTATATATATGGAAAGACCGCTTAGAAAAGCAGAATATACCATCCACATAGAAGTCCCGCCAAATCCTTTCTGGGCTTCTGTCGGGTTGTCCATAGAGCCGCTCCCTATTGGAAGCGGAGTGCAGTATGAAAGCAGAGTTTCACTTGGATATTTAAATCAATCGTTCCAAAATGCGGTTATGGAGGGGGTTCTTTATGGCTGCGAGCAGGGGCTGTATGGATGGAAAGTGACAGACTGTAAAATCTGTTTTGAATATGGATTGTATTATAGTCCTGTAAGTACCCCCGCAGACTTTCGGCTGCTTTCCCCTATCGTATTGGAGCAGGCTTTAAAAAAAGCAGGGACAGAACTATTAGAGCCATATCTCCACTTTGAAATTTATGCACCGCAGGAATATCTCTCACGGGCGTATCATGATGCTCCAAGGTATTGTGCAGATATTGTAAGTACTCAGATAAAGAATGACGAGGTCATTCTGAAAGGAGAAATCCCTGCTAGATGTATTCAAGAATACAGGAACGATTTAACTTATTTCACAAATGGGCAGGGAGTCTGCTTGACAGAGTTAAAAGGATACCAGCCAGCTATTGGTAAATTTATTTGCCAACCCCGCCGCCCGAATAGCCGTATAGATAAGGTTCGGCATATGTTCCACAAGTTAGCTTAACAGCTTGCAAAAGTCATATAAAATGAGATTTGAAAGGATTAGAGACTAATTATGATGAAATGCGAATGGATATTGTGTCCTGTTTGTGGGAGCAAAACCCGTAATAAAATTAGGAAGGACACTGTTTTGGAGAATTATCCCCTTTATTGTCCAAAATGCAGACAAGAAAGATTGATTAAAGTTGACAACTTGAAGATAACTGTCATCAAAGAGCCAGACGCTTAAGACGCAGAGCCGATGAAATTGTGGAACAATTCACGAATCATCGGCTCTTTTTGTTTCGTATTTGAAAGAACAAACTCACCAAATAAAAAAAACGATATTCGGGTGGGTTATTTTGTTATACCCTAAATTACCCTCTGAGTAAGCACGACCTTAAAGACTTAAAGGAACGGTGCAACGAGCAGAGCTGGGAACAGGGCTTGCATGTGCCGGAGAAAGGAAAGACATTTGCTGGAGAAGTCCGGGAAGAAACGGTGGCATGGAGCAAAGACACCTACCAGCTTTTGAAACAGGCAGAGCAGGGAAAGGTCAAAAGCTATGTGCAGGATATTGCCCTTGCGGTGCTGGATTGTAAGGAAACAGCGACCAGCCGGGAAACCTTTATCCGGCTGATGAATGAAAGAGGGTACGGGGTGGACTGGCAGGACAGCCACAAGTACATCACATATACCGACTTAGCCAGGGAACAGGCAGGAGAAAAGGCTTGTAAAATCAGGGATAACAAGCTGGAAAAATACTACAATATGGATTTTGGAAAGGAGAGTATGGAGCATGAGTTTGAGAGAAATGCACGAACAGCAGAAGCAGAGCAGTCCAAGAGAGCAGCTTCAAGAGTTAAACCGACAGAGCCGGACAGAGCTGGAAAACAGTCTGCTCAAAGAAGCGTTGGCGATGTCGAGCGAGAACTGCGAGGAATTGATGAAGCAGTCAAATCAAGAACAATTCAGCCGAATGAAAAATTTATTTTCAAATGTCCTAATTGCTCGAGAAAAAATAGAAAGGTTTTTTATGCGTTCTAGCTTAGAAAAAGTGATAAAAAACTATAATGAAAATTTTTCAAATAAAAGAGATAATGATTTTGCACAGGGTTTAATAAAGTATCTTTACGAAAATGCTATTATAGGAGAAAATGATAAATTTTTTTTAGAGAAAAATTTTCAATATATTAGGATAATCAATGAAAAAGAAAAAAGATTGATTAATGTGTATTTTTGCGAAAAACCAATAATTGATTTTTTTCAAAATGCAGAATATGAAAAAGAATTGCAATATTATGGAATAAATGAAAAAGATTTTATAAAAACTGATATTTGAAAAACACTCTATATCTACTATAAGATTAATAAATGTATAACATTAATAAATGTAAATATATATTAATTAATTTAATTTAATTTTAATAAATAATATTATATAATTATATATAAAAATTTTTACAAAAGATGAGGAGCAAAAATGATTTATGAAAAAAAAATAACTAAAAAAGAAATATTTTCTTATGCAATTTTTATAGCAATTATCGCTTTAATTTGCATTTTTAAAAATGAAATTTGGGAATTTGTAAAATTTATTTTTTCTAATTTAGATTTCATATGTGGTAATTTTGCAAATTTTGTAGGCGAAGATAATATAGTATTTTTTCCAATTACAACTCTTTTAATAGTATTTACTATAGCTATTTGTGCTGTTTGGGGATTATCTAATGTTTTATCTCTCTCATTATTTATAATGCCTATATTTGTCGCGGTTTTTTATATTTTTAATATTGATATAAGTTTAAAAAACCTTTATGGCTCTTATTTTATATTTTTAATCATTATTAATGGTCTTTCATGGAGTGTAAATCAAAGATGAAAAAAATTACAATAGTAGCATACGCAATATGTTTTTTATCAGGCTTATGGTTTTTATTTAGTAGTGTTAAAGATGATTTTGGTATCTTATCTTTTATTCTTGGAATTGCACTTATTTATTTTGGTGTTATTAATATAAAAAGAATTTTGAATGATTCTAACGAGAATAAAACCGAGCTTGAAACTCTATTTGCTACAGCAAATATTATTTTTGTATCGATAAGTTCTATTTTTCTTTTAATGCTTATTGCCTTTTTTACTTTTCAAAATGAAATAAATATTAAATTCTTTTCGGATCAAGGACTTGTATTAAAAAATGATAAAAAGATTTCTATTTATTTAAAAGGAAAAGAGATTAAAAGCTTTGATGAAAACAAATATGGATTTGTAATGGCTGTTTATGGCGATAAACACATTGAAGTTGTTTTGCAAAACAAAGAAAACGATACCTTTTTTGAGTTAAGATGTAATGAGGAAGGTTGCAAAGAAATATTAAAGGAGGATAAATGAGAGTAGTAAATTTGTCAAAAAAGATTGTGGATAAAATTTTGTTTTTGAGAATAAATCGTGTTGTTAATATCCTTATGTTAATTTTTGCCTTGTTTTCAACTATCGCTATTGCACTATTTTTATCCTATTTTATAGAAGAAGAAAATTACTATGCTTATTTTGTATCTAGTTTTTTTCTAGTGAACGGGTTTTTGCTAACTATTCATTTAATTGGTGAAAAAAAGTGTGCAAAAGAAGTGGATTATGATGATAATTTTATCAGTAAACTTAACAACTCTTTGAGAAAAGAATTAGAAGATGATCTTTTAAAGCTTCAGGAATACTATGATGGAATTAATGTTTTAGAATACAAAACTTTTGCTTTGTTAAAATGTAATTCTTATTATGAAAAAGGCAGAATTAATGAGGAACTCATAGATAAAATCAAAAAATATTACATTAATCTTTTTAAAAAGAAAATAGCAAAAGAATTAGAAGAAATGCAGAAAGAGAAAGAGAGAAGAAATATTTTAAAAACAAATCAAGAGCTAATCTTGAAAAAGATAGGAGAGTAATAAAATGCTAGAGATGGATAATAATAAAGAATTTAAAATCTTAAGACTAAATAAACAAGAAATTTTAAAAATTGGAGGTTATGGCATTTGCGATAGTTGTAATAGAAGATTAAGCAATGATGGATATATGATTTGTGTTTTATATAGCTGTTATTGTGAAAAATGCTACAAAGAATGGTATAAAGTTGCAATTAACCATAAAGAAGATAGAGAAATTGAAAAAGATGTTTATGAAAATATTAAATCGAAAATAACTAATATTTATTTTTAGTTCTTATTAATAAATATTAGTATATAATATTATACAAAAATATAAAAAAGGTTTTTTTATGATAATATCTGTTGTAAATAAAAAAGGTGGTGTTGGAAAAACTCCTTTTGCTTTTTCAATTGCTAAAGATCTGGAATATTTTTTACAAAGCAATGACAATTCTATTATAGAAAAGATTTATCCTGAAAAAGCAAAAATTTTACCGACTCCAAAAAAAATAGATAATTGCGTTTATGATTTTGGTGGTTTTGTAGAAAAAGGGGTATTAGATATTATTAAAGAAAGTAATAAGATTATTATTCCTTGCACGAGTAATTACAATTCTTTACTTAGAACATTGGAAACTTTAAATGAAATAGGTAATGATGATAGAGTTTGTATCTTGGTTACAGATTATAGAGATGAGAAAGAGAAAAGGCAAATTTGTGAAACTCTTGAAAGCAATTTTACAGATTTAAATCTCTTTTTCTTTAAATTTTCAAAGATAATTGAAAATTCTATGAGTAGTGGAGCTTCTTTTACTGAACTTTATAATGAAAACAATCTTTCAAGATTAAGTTATACAAATTTTTTCAATGAGTATCAAAGACTTTTAGATTTTATTAGAAAGGATAAATAATAATGGAAAAAAAACCCTTTACAATAGCAGAAGCTTTAAACTCTGAAACAAGCTCTCAAAAAACATATAGTAAAGCTGATAAAAAGTCAGCTGGAAGAAAAACTATAGATCAAAAACTAAGAAGAGACAATTTAGTAGTTTGCAGACTTAATGAACAAGAAATGGAAATTTTGAAAAAATTAATGGATTTAGATTTAGTAAGTGAATATGGTACTTATATAAGAAAATTAATCTTAAAAGAGGCACGAGCTTTAAATATTAATAGTTAAAAATGTTAAAATATCCTTGCAAAAAACAAAAATTACAAGGATACAAATGAGTAAAAAAACAAAAAGACAAATTGAAGATGAAAAAGATTATGGCGGTCGAAGTTTATTTGATCTAATCGAATTAGAATTTTCACAAGGAGAAGAAAATGAGCAACAAAATAGAGAATTATCCGAACATAGAGAAGTTACAGACAATATTGAACGAACTAGCATTTCATCAAATACACCAAGCGTGGATAGACAAGAAAATTCCACAATACAGCTTGATAATACTAGAGAGATGGGCAGAGTTTTATCCGAACACAATCAAGAATCTAGGAATGTCAGATCTAATGACACTAGCATTGCCACAAACACAAATGGAATTAGCAATCTTGGAGAGCAAAGAAGCAGACAAGAAGAGAGAACAGGGGCTAACAGATATGGAGATACTAGCAGAAGAGCAAATAAATCTCAATCAATACATAGCGATAGAACCCCAAATTTATTCTCCTTTATTTCAAGAAATGATGATGAAAGACAAGGAACAGATGCTGCAAGAAGCTACAATCAACAATCAGTATTGGAAACTGCAACAAGAAATGATGGATATGAAAGAAGAAGCCTCAAATCTGGGCAAAAATTAGATTTTATAAGCGATGATGAAATCTATCTTGGCTCTTTAAAAGATAGATTTCAAAAAAACCTCCAAGCCATTAAACTTTCAAAAACTATTGAACAAGAAAATCGCTACGCTACCAAACAAGAACAAGAAATTCTAAATAAATTTTCAGGATGGGGCGGTATTCCTCAAGCTTTTGATCATCAGAATAAAGAATGGGAAAAAGAATTTAAAGAACTTATTAGCACACTTGATTATGCAGAATATGAAAAGGCAAAAACTTCAACTTTAGATGCTTTTTACACTCCAAAAATTATTATCGATACAATTTATCAAGGGCTTAATCAGTTAGGATTTAATAATGATGGTCACACCAAAGAAATATTTGAGCCAAGTGCAGGTATAGGCTCTTTTTTGTCTTATGCAAAAAATTATAGCGATAAATATCATTTTACTTGCGTAGAGCTTGATACTATAAGTGCAAATATATTAAAGCATTTACACCCAAATCAAACAATTTATAATAAAGCATTTCAGCACCATTTATTTGATAAGCCATACGATGCTTTTATAGGTAATCCACCTTTTGGTCAAAAAAAGATTTTAGATTTAAATGATACTACACTTAATAAAACAAGTGTGCATAATTATTTTATCGGTAACGCAATTAAAAATTTAAAAGAAGATGGAATTGCTGCTTTTGTAGTATCAAGTTATTTTTTAGATTCTAAAAATAGCACAATAAGAAATTATATAGCCGAACAAGCAACATTTTTAGGTGCTGTAAGATTGCCAAATAATGCTTTTAAAAAACGAGCTAATACAGAAGTTACTACCGATATTATCTTTTTTAAAAAAGGTAAAGATTTAAATATAGATAAATCTTGGCTGGAAAGCGTAGAATACTATGACGATCGTTTTGATGAAGCTGAAAAAAGAGGTATGCACCCTGATGTTTTTAATGACTTTAGAATAAATGAGTATTTTAAAAATAATCCACAAAATATCTTAGGAAAAATGAATATTAAAAGCTCTCAATATGGTTATAGTTTAGAATGCTTAGATGATGGAAGAGATTTAAAAATCGCTTTAGAAAATTTTACAAAAACCTTACCTAAAAACATTTATAAATATCAAGAAACAAAAATCAAGCTATCTTATTACAGGATTGATAGAGAATCGCCTGAATACGAAAAATATAGCAAAACTCTAAGTAAGTTAAAAGATGGAAATTATTTTGAATACAATAATGAAATTTACATGAAAATCAGAAGCGATGATGAGTTAGTCTTTTCAAAACCTGTTTTAAATGAACACGATACAAGAAGAATTAAAAAACTCATTGCTCTTAGAGATCAATTTAACACTCTTATTGAATATGAAAAAAATGAATCTAACGATCTTTTAGTAGAAAATCAAAGAAAATCTCTAAACAAGCTTTATGATGAATTTGTAGCCAAAGAAGGATATTTAAATAGAGATGCAAATAAAAAAGCCTTTAGAGAAGATGTAGAAGCAAACAAAATTTTAGCACTAGAAAAAAATTATAGCAGTGGTATTTCAAAAAGTGTAGCTTTAAAAGAAGGTATAGATCCTATTGCACCAAGTGCAACAAAAGCAGATATTTTTTTCAAAAGAACTATAAATGCACAAAAAGAAATTAAAATCTCGACTCCAAAAGAAGCATTAATTGCTAGTATCAATGAATATGGGAGAATTGATTTAAAATTTTTAGAAACGAATTTAAATCAGCCTTTAGAAGAAACCCTTAAATCTTTAGAGCAAGATAGATTAATCTTTAAAGATCACAAAAATCCTGCAAATTATGTTTTGGCTGAAAAATATCTTTCTGGCAATGTTAAAGCAAAGCATAAAGAAGTAAAAAAATTAGTAGAAGATGGCTTTAATGAATTTGTTAATAATTTAGAAAGCTTAGAACAAGTCTTGCCTAAAGATTTAAAAGCGGTTGATATTTCAATAAGCTTAGGGACAACATGGATACCTATAAAATATTACAAACAATTTATAGAAGAAACCTTACAAATTACTCCTAAAGATTATGATTTATTTTTAATGGAAAAAACAGGCGAATGGAGTCTTAAAGGTTTTGGCTATTCTTTAAGTTCTTATATTCGTTCAGAATATGCCACAGAAAGAATAGGTTGCTTTGATTTGTTGGAGCATGGATTATTAAGAAAGCCTATTCGCATTTATGATAAAAAACTAGATCCATCAGGAAAAGAAATCAGAGAATTAAATCCTAAAGAAACTGCAATCGCTAATTCTAAATTAGAAAATTTAAAAAATGAATTTATAGAATGGATTTATAAAGACTATGATAGACGCACAGATTTGGAAAATATCTATAATGAAAGGTTTAATACAAATATAGAACCACGATACAATGGAGAGCATTTAGAACTTCCAAATTTCAATGCCAATATCAAACTCAAAAAACACCAAAAAAATGCTATATATAGGGCTATTCAAGAAAATAGTATTATTTTTGATCATCAAGTAGGTGCTGGAAAAACTTTAGTGGCAATTTGCTCTGTGATGGAGCAAAAAAGAATGGGGCTTTTAAATAAACCCTTAATTGTAGTCCCTAATCATTTAGCAAGACAATGGAATGATGAGTTTTATCACGCCTATACAAATGCAAACATTTTAGTTGCTACAAATGATGATTTAAAAAAAGATAATAGAGAAAAGTTTTTTTCCAAAATTACAACAAATAATTTTGATGCCATCATTATGACACACTCGCAATTTAAATTAATCCCCGCACCTTATGAAGTTATCAAAAAACAATATGAAGAAGATATTAATATCTTAGAACAAACATTAGAAAAAAAACAAAACGATGATAATGTTATGCGATATTCTGTAAAAGACTTAGAAAAACGCATTGAAAATTTTAAGGTGAAATTGAGTGATTTGCAAACTACACATAAAAAATCTAAAGCGATAGATTTTTCAGAATTAGGAATTGATGCATTAATTATTGATGAAGCACATGAGTTTAAAAATTTACTCATTACAACTTCAATGGGTGATATAAGTGGTCTTGGCAATTTAAAAGGCTCACAAAAAGCCTATGATCTTTATTCTAAAACACAATATATTCACGAGCAAAATAAAAAACTCTATTTTTTAACAGGAACGCCTATAAGCAATTCAATTACAGAGCTTTATACTTTGCAAAGATACATACAACCAAATATCTTAAAAGAAAAAGGGATACAAGCTTTTGATTCTTGGGCTTCTACTTTTGGAGAAGTTACAAACGCTTGGGAGCTTGATAGTTCTGGAATAAATTATAAAATCGTTGCAAGATTTAACAAATTCAAAAATGTTCCTGAACTTTCTACCATGTATAAAAGTGTGGCTGATATTGTAACAAATAATGATATTATGAAATATCAAAAAGATTTCGTGCCAAAGCTTTACAATGACAAACCTATTAATATCGTTGCTCCTAGAAGTAAAGAAATAGCAGAATTTATAGGCATTCAAGATGAAAATGGAAGATGGAATGAAGGCTCTATTGTGTGGAGAATGGAGCATCAACAAGATGATATTACTAGAAATAACTTACTTGCTTGTACCACAGATGCTAGAAAAGCTGGACTTGATTTTAGACTTATTAATCCACATTGTGATGATTATGCAAATTCTAAAATTAATAAGCTTATTGAAAATGTTTTTAATGAGTATAATGCTTGGAATGATGATAAAGGCACACAATTAATATTTTGTGATTTATCCACTCCAAAACAACACTCACAAAAAGTTGCTCTAAATGGCAATATTGCTACACCAAATTTAAATAAAGAAGAATTTGTCAATATTAATGAAACAATAGAACAAACAGAAGAAGAGAATAGCAAAAGCCTTGATGAACTCTTAGCAGAACAAGCAAAATTTGATGTATATACTGATATCTTAAAAAAACTTGTCGCAAAAGGTATTCCACAAAATGAAATTCGTTTCATTCACGATGCAAAAACAGACTTACAAAAAGGACAGCTTTTTGCAGATATGAACTCAGGAAAAGCTAGAATTTTAATTGGATCAACGCAAAAAATGGGTGCTGGAACAAATGTGCAAAAAAGAATTGTAGCCTTACACCATTTAGATTGCCCTTGGCGTCCGAGCGATTTAGAACAAAGAAGCGGTAGGGTTATAAGACAAGGCAATGAACTCTTTATGAGAGATCCACAAAACTTTAGAGTAAAAGAGTTTAGATATGCAACTGAAAGAACCTATGATGCTAGAATGTGGCAAGTCATTGAAAGCAAAGCAAGATCCATAGAACAATTTAGAAAAGCTGGTGCTGATGTAAGAACCTTAGAAGATGTTACAAGTGGTGCAGCTGATGCTGCAGAAATGAAAGCAGAAGCAACAGGCAATCCACTCATTTTACTACAGGTGCAATTAAATAGTGATCTAAGACAAGAAGAAATGCTTTATAGTGGTTATAAAAGACAAATACACAATAATGAAGAAAGTCTTATAACTAATCTTTCAAAGATTGAACTACTAAAAAAAGATATAGCTAAAATGGAAATTTTAAATTCAATCATTAAAGAAAACAATAGCGAGCATTTTCAAGGAAAGTATTACATTAATGATGATGAAAAAGATTTCATTGTCTTTAAAAATGATACAAGCGATTTAAACAAAAGCAGACAAGCAGAACTTGAAAGAAATTTTGAAAAGATTGTTAAAACAATAGCTGATGACTATCAAAAAGAATATAAGGTTTTAGAGTTTAAAGGACTGCTTATAAGCGGAGAAAGAACAGATTTAAACACTCTTAATTTTTATGTGAGTACTACTGATGGTAAAACAATAATCGAGCCTGAAAATTTGATTTATAAAAGAGATGAAAAAACTTTTTTTAAATTGGAAAGTTATGTAAATTTTGGTGGTTTTGTAAAGAGATTAAACAATTTTTATAATGACTTAGAAAAATTTACTCAACTCAATAAAAATAAGATAGAAAATCTTGAAAAAGAAATTGTGGAGCTAAAAAGCATTACAGGGGATAACACTCCAAAATACAAAAGAAAGGACTATTTAGAGGCATTAAGAGAAGATAATCGCATTATCATGGATGAAATAGAAAAAATGAGTAAGCAAAAAAATTACAAAAGTGATTTTGTGCCAAAATCTGCAAAGATTTTAGAAGATTTAAATAAGCACAATAAGATTTTGAAAGACAGAGAATTGCTTATCTAAACCAGCTAAAGCTCTCATTAATATTTTTATGATATAATTCCGCCATCATTAGCACATAGAGGGGTCTTTTTAGCATCATATTTTTAAATTGACGACTCTTTGTGCTTCCAATTTAATAAATTAGGACTACGCAACAATGAATTCAAGCAATCCAAATATGGAATTTTCAATTATTCAGCCTAAAAAGACTGCAGTTCTTGTAGATCTCTCTTTTTTTCTTGAAAGATATAATACTCACAAGAGTATTAAAACAATGGAGGCTAAAGAATTGGCTAAGAGATTAAAAGACTATGTATGGGAAACCCTTAGAAGAAATGAAGATTATTTGCATAGAGTTTATATTTACGATTGCGAACCATTAGATAAAAATGTTCCTATGCCTCCCATAGAAAAAACTGATAAATCTAAGAACTTAAGCAAAACTACAACATACAAATTTAGAAGCGAACTTTTAAATCACCTAAGAAAGCAACCTTATTTTGCTGTAAGATTAGGTGAAATCGATGAAAATTCGTTTCAATGGAAATTTAGAGATTATGATAAATTTAGAAAAATTCTACGCAAAGAAATAGACATTTGTGAGCTTACAAGCGAAGATTTCGTTTTAGACATTAAACAAAAGGGTGTCGATATGAAAATAGGGCTTGATATTGCAACTTTAGCAAATAAACATCACGCCGAAAAAATAATTTTAATCACAGCAGATAGTGATTTTATCCCTGCTGTTAAGCACGCCAGAAAAGAAGGAATTATTGTTCAATTAGATCCAATGAGAATTCCAGAAACTCAAATTAAAAAAGGTTTGTTGGAGCATATTGACATCCTTTCGTCTGTTTTTATTAATAAAAATAAAAATGGCAATTAATTTTTGCTTTTATTTTATTAAACAAACAATTAAGAAAATTAATGCTATACAAAAGCAAAGTATAAATTTATTTCTTGTGCGAAGAGCAGCATTCTCTTTATTTAATTTGCGCATATCGTCTTTATGGGATTCTAATTGTCGAATACAGCCTTCTTTTTCGTGCTGTAAATTGCTTAGCTGATAACACATATTAAGAATATGAACTTCTTGAATATAATCAAAATCTTTCCTTATCTTTAAATCACCAATTTGCTCTATACTAAATCCTGTATTATCTTCATTAAATATAAAACCCAAATTTTTATATAACTTATCTCTTCTTATGTGATTTTCCAAGATTTCTTCATCCACAGCACTTAATGTTCCGCTAAGTCTTGCTGTTGGCACATACTTTAAAGCAATTTCTAGCATTTTATTAATTAAAAATGTTCCTATGCCTAAAGATTGATATTCATCGCGAATTGCTATAGAAGAATGAAAACTCCACCTATCACACTCGTAACTTAACCACCAATCATTTTGATTTTTGTGAATATTTGGAGTAATATTATTTCCATTTTTTAAATATTGATAATCCACAAACGCTCTTATTTCAACTTTATAAATTTTTTCACCTCCTCCACTTATCTCTATTTCAAAATTCAATTTAAAACAAACTTCTTTTTCGCTTTTTTTAGAGATATAAAATTTACTTGTATAAAATGCCTGTCTCATTATTTCTTACTCCTATATAATTTTATCCATCTCTTTTAATCTCATTATTCCTAGCACTTGTCCATCGCAAGATATTATCGGATCGTCCTCGCTCTCCTTGCTGTAACTGATTGAGTGCATTGATGTGCAAAAGCATTTGAGTTCGTTTTGTGTTATGAACCACAGGCTGTTTGGACAATATTCGCATAGAGTTTCTTTCTTGGGCAGTTTCTCTTCGGATAGTTGATTTATTACCGAGCTCTTGTAAGATTCTCTGTCTATATTGTTTTGTATAATCTCTCTCATTATTCACTCCTTTATCTTGTATAATTTTATATTTTTTTGTTGTTTTGGCTTTGTTGATCTGTTTTAAATCTTTCTCTCTACCTATTACTGATACTTCCCAAATAGGTTTTTTAAGTGTTTTAACAACTTCTTGCCACTTGTTATTAATTTTTGCCTTTCTTTTTATCTCATATTCTTCTTGCCCTACTATTTTAAATCTTGCATATTCACCCCTTAAAACTTTATTTTCTCTTACAACCCTTTCTAAATCTTGTCCCCAAATTGTAGTTATTCCTTTTTTGGTTTTATAACTCACATAATAACTTTTTTTGGCATTTTTATCTGTGCTAAATTGATAGTTTGCTTCTCCGAAATCCATAACTTGATAATAGTGCATTTTTATTTTTGGTGCTTGATTAATCTCATTATTTGCATTTAATTTAACTGAAAATTCTTGATTTATTTCTACTTCTCTTTGCTTTTTATTTGTAGCCTTTGCTTCAACTCCTAACTCATTTAATGCTTTTGCAAATTCTGCTCTTAAATTTGCTAAATCTGCTTTTTTTGGATTAATTCTTTTGCCATTTTTATCCGCAACTTTCAAGCAAACATGGCAATGCGGATTATCAGTATCATTATGAAAAGCAACTACAAAAAAATTATTTGGATACATTCTTTTTAAAGTAGTAATTACAGCTTGTTGTAATTTTTCTTTTGGTGTTGTAGAATGTTCTTTCATGGAAAAAACCATATTAATGGTATGTCTTTTTTCTTTAGCACCTTCCTTATATAATGGAATAGGAGATCCTTCATTTTTAAAAATTCTTTTAACTTCTAAAATCTCATCTTCTCCCGCATATCTATCAAAATCGTTTGTAATCAATTCTACATTTCCATCACGAGAAATATAATCAAGATGTTTTGAAAGTGCTTGAGAATTTTTAGAACCTGAAGTAATTTTTACAACGACTTCTGTATTTTTTCTAAACATATTTTTACTAATAAGCTTACCTGTTTTTATATCTTTGGTGTATTTATCTCTATTTTTATTGATGTAATTTAGTGGTAGCTTTGAAGCATTTTCTATTTTAGTAAAAACTTTTTTAGCAATTATTTCATCATCAAATATTCTTATACTACGCGACATTAAATTCTTTCATTATTTTTTTCTATTATAGCCCCAAGCTGATCGGATAATATATCAATTTTATCTCTAATATTATCCATAGTTTTATTTAAATTATTTTCATTTATTTTGACAGAATTTCCACTTCTAAGAATCTTCAATAATTGATATATATTTTTACCTATTGCATTGATTTCTGTTCTTGTTTTTATAAACTCATCTATTTCTATATTAGTAAAAAGTTTTTCATTTTTTATGGAGTTTAATAGCAAAAATTTTGCTTGTTTTGTAATACTTGAAAATCCTGTATTTTTAGAGATTTCTTTTAAAATATTTACTTCATTTTCTGTAAGTTTTAGTTTGATTATTTTATTTTCATCACTTGTATAAAATTTATTTTTAGATATCTCATCATTGATTTTATTCTTCTCATCTGTATCACAAGAATTAAACTTTTTTAATAAAATAGATATTATTTTACTATATGATGCATTTGTTTCTGATTTTATATATTCTAAAATTATTTTATCATCTTTGCTAACTTTTATGACGCAATTATTGTTTTTATTCATTTGCACTTCCTTAATGAGCCTCGCAGAGTTTTTGCCTTTTATTTTTTAAAAAGGTAACTTTTTGAGAAATAAAAGGCTATCCTGCAATCATTAAATTATTTCAATTAATCGCTATTCTACATTATTAAGCTTTATAAAACATTAAGACTACTTTGCGATAATACATTTACATAAATATTATAAAGGAGATGTTATGCTTAAAGAAAGCAAATTGATAGAAGAATTAAAGCGTGAGTATGATGAAAAATTAAAAAAATTACGCCAAAAAGAAAAAGAAAATAAAGAGCGTATATATAAAAAACTTTCATCGGCACTATTTAAAGATTTTGAAATAAATGAAGATTTTAAAAATGAATTTAATTTATTGGTAGAAAAGTTTGATTGTAAAAATACTAAAAATATCTTAGATAAAATAAATAACTTATATGATTTTAATCATAGAAACGATAAAATAGATACTGCAAAAAAACAATAAAACAAAACTTATCATAGGAGAATAAAAATGGAAAAAGATTACAAGATAAAAGTTACAGATGTAAGCGAACTTAATGAGCAATATAAAGAAGCTATACAAGAGGGAACTTATGAAGGTGAAGATGTAAATAAATTTTTTAATACAATAAAAACTTTTGATATTGCAGAAAGTTTATTAAAAAAAGATTTTTCAAATCAATATATTAAATTTGATATTATTACTGATAAAGAAAAAATACCATTAAATATAAGACTTGGTGATAAAAATTTTGAAAAAGGTATCGAACATTTAATTAATATTGGTAGTTCTAAAATATCTAAAGAAAATATAAATCCTGAAATAAAAAAAGATCTCAATAATCAACTTGGAACTTATAAACCAAAAGTATATGATGAAATGCTAGATGGAACTTTTAAAGCTTTAAAAAATTTATCTGAAGTAGCTAATAAAGATATAGGAGTAATGATATCAGAATTTGCAAATTCTTATTCAGAAACTAGAGAAAAATTTGAAAAAAAACAAATTAATAAAAAATCATTTTTTAAAGAAAAAATGAATGAATTTTTCAAAAAAAAACTAAATAAAATTTTACCAAATAAAGAAATCAGCAATGAAAAAACATATTCTCGATCAAGATAAAGAAATCAAAAGGATATGCAATGCCACAAAAAAGAATTTATCTTTATGTTCCATTTAAAGACAAAGAAAAAGCAAAATCATTAGGGGCAATGTGGGATGACAAAGAAAAAAAATGGTTTGCTCCAAAAAGCTTAGATAAAAATATTTTTTCACAATGGCTTTATCCACACCAAAAAAAAGAATTTTCATTTGATGAAAATGAAGTTTTAACTGCTTTTAAATCTGCCTTAGAAAATCAAGGTTTAATTATTGAAGGCTTACCTATCATGGATGGTAAAATTCATAGAGTAAAAACAACTAATGATAAAGGTAGAGAATTAAGCGGTGCCTATAGCGGTTTTTTAAACGATTATCCTGCAGGATTTGTGCAAAATTTTAAAACAGGCATTAAAGAAAATTGGAAAATGCACATAGAAAAAAATCAAAGCAATAATATAAAAAATTCTCAAAAATTACATGAGCAAATAAAAAAAGATCAAGAGCTTAGAGAAAAAGAGATTTTAGCTTTGCAAGAAAAAACCGCTTTAAAACTTGAAGATGAGTATAATAATGCAAGATGGGCTAATTCTAATCACGCTTATTTAAAGAAAAAAGGCTTTGATGAAAACTTTTATCTTAAACAAGACAACAAAGGTTCTTTACTTATTCCTTTAAAAGACGAGAATGGAAAATTATGGTCTGTGCAAAGAATATTTCCAAATGGAGATAAGATCATAGGAGTCATTAAAACTCAAGAAGAAAAAGATCAAGGCGTAGAATATCTTGCAAAAAAACAAGGTTGCTTTCATATAATAGGAGCTAAAACACTGCATAATTTAAAAGAATTTTATATTTGTGAGGGTTTTGCTACTGGTGCAACTATATATAAGGCACTTAATAAGCCTGTGATAATGGGTGTTGATGCTGGAAATTTATCGAAAATTGTTGAAACCCTAAAAAATAAATTTGAAAATACTCCTATAACTTTAATAGCAGATAATGATAAAAAAAGAGAATTAAAAGGTCTTTCTAATGTTGGCGTGGAAACTGCAAAAGAAATTCAGCAAAGATTTTCAGATATTAAAATTATCATTCCAAAAATCAGTGATCAAGAAGCAAGACAAGGCGTGAGTGATTTTAATGATATCTTCTTAAACAAAGGGCTTGATGAAGTCAAAAAACAATTAAATTTTATTGATTTTCATAACAAGCTTAAAGCTTTTAAATCTATGGAAAAAACACAACCTGAAAAAGAGATAACTAGATAATAATAGTTACTCTTTGTAATTATAATATATAAATAATATATAAAAATATTTTTTATATATTATTAGTTAATAATAGTATATTATAATTATTATAAATATACAAAAAAGGATTAAAAATGAAAAATACAATCAAACTAGCTTTATTGGGTGCAGTTATTACTGGTGTCTTTTCTGCTTGCTCTTCAGAGCCAAAAACAGTGCAGTATTACGAAGATCCAAAAAATGCTACAGAATTAGAAGCTAAAATCAAAGAATGCGATAAAAATGCTAATTCTGCGAAAACTGACACAGAATGTGCAAATGCTTATAAGGCAAGTTATTCTAAGTCGTTTCAAAAGCCACGAGAAAGTGCTATGGAATTTTTTAAGAACAACAAATAAATTTTAGTTCTGATTCTTTTTCAAAAAACAAAAGTAAAAAATTATTAAATATTAGGGCTCTTATTCTTTAAGATAATGCCTTAATATTTAAATGAACTCTTCTCTTTTATTACTTTTTAAAATTTCTTTGTATTTTCTCAAACCTTTACAAGTATGAAATAAACCTATCATTCCAATGATAAAAATCACAGACATTAAAAAACAATCTTGAAAGAAAACAGCAATATTTTCATAAATGAAAAATTCAAAAACAAGAAATAAAAAACTTAAAAAAGTTACAATTGCCATAATTGTTAAATCAAAATACAGCTTTTCTAGGGTGTTAAGTCTAGCATAATCTAAATATTTAATAATTTTACACATTCTTTCACCTCTGCTTCTTATGCTTATTTTCTATTAAAACATTATATCATAATTTCTATTTCTATTAGCAACACTTTCTGTTTGGAGTTTTTTAAAATAAAAGTTCAAAAATTTTAATTTTTGATTTACCTTATTTAATATTATAAAATTTAATAAATTTAAGAATTTAGGAATTATTACATTTAAGTCAATTGTTTTTTTAAAGTCCCTATTTTCCATATGTTCTTTTCGTAAAAATGTCAAAAATCATTACATTTAAGTCAAAAATCATTACATTTAAGTCAATTTTATTTGGGAATAAGAGAAGAATTTAACAATTTTTGTTGACTTTAATGTAATAGATGCTTACATTTAAGTCAATTTTATTTGATAATGCTCGAAAATTGATATCTATTGACATAGATGTGATACTTTGATATAATTTATTCAGAAGGTTAAAATATTTGTTACATTTAAGTCAATTTTATAATTTTTTAATATAAGGAATCAAATAATGCTATTAAATATTATTATTGAAAAAGATCAGGATGGATATTTTGCACGCATTTTAGAGTTTGAAGGTTGTGTTTCTCAAGGAAATACTTATGAAGAAGCTTTAGTCAATATAAAAGAAGCTGGAGAGCTTTATTTAGAAAGTCTTGCAAATGAAGAGAAAAGGATTATTGAAAATAAAACGACTTCAATTATTCCAATGGTTTTAGCAAATGCCTGAATTGCCAAGAATGACTGCAAAAGAAGCGGAAAAGCTTTTATTGCAAAATGATTTTTCGATTGATAGACAAAAAGGCAGCCATAGAATCTATAAAAAAGGACTTTATAGAATGGTTATTCCTCACCATAGTGGAGAAATATTGCACCCTAAAATCATAAAACAACTATTTGAGATCATAGAAGTAGCGAAGGATTAAAAAATGCCAAAAAGAAATACTATTAATACTATTACACTCGGACTTTTTAGTGATGAAGATGTTTCTATAATCTGCGAAGATACAATTAAACTAGAAAGGGGCTCTGTAGCTGTATTAAGTGGTAATAGTGAAGTAGGCAAGTCTTTTTTAGCTTTAAAAGTTTGTGCTAATGCTATTAATGATGGCTTAAAACCCTTTTTTTGGAGTGTAGAAGATAAAAATAAAGCAATTTTAGAACGCATAAAAAATATTGAAAGTTTTTATTCTTTTAATACTGCGGAACTTGAATTTTCGAATGAACTTCCGAAAATCAATAAAGAACCTATAAATTGTTTAAAAGAAGAACTTAATGAGTTAGCAGATTGTGATTTAATTGTTCTTGATACCTTTAGTGCATTTTTCTCAACATTAGGCTTTAAAGATCAAAACAATCAAAACGATGTGCAAAATTTCTTTAATATTCTAACAGATGTAGCAAAATCAAATAATCAAGCTATTTTATTACTTCATCACTTAGACAAAAAAGGCGAAAGTCTTATGGGTAGCTCTGTTATTATCAATGCTCCTAGACTTGTTTATAAACTTTCGTTCGAAAAAGGAGAAGATAAAAATTCTACCACCTATCGCTTGCTTGAAGTGCTAAAGGATAATAATAATATCAATGCTGGAGAATTTCAAAAAACGATTAAAGTATTACAAAATTCTAGTATTGATGAGCCTTCAATTGTAAATCTTAGAGCTAATAGCATTGATTCTAATACTTTGGAGATTATCAATAAAAAAGATATTTCTGCTGTAAGTGTTAATGAATTAGCAAAAGGCTATGTAACAATGAATGAAAATAGAGGTGTTTTTTATTTAAGCTCACGAAAGCTTACAGACACTAATTTTTATAAAGTATTTAAAGAAAATGATAATAAAATAGATTTTAAAATGACAGGTGCGAATGGCTCATCATATGCCATAAGTTTAAAGAACTCTTTGCTTACGCAAACTCATAGGAATATTTTAGATGCTTTATTTTTATATATCAAAAAAAATGTGGATACAAGTGTTATTAAAAAATATCAAGAAAATTTTTGGGATATGGAAGTAAGATTAGAGCCCTATAAATTCTTAAAACAATATCTTAATAAAAATTCTAATAATTATTCTTGGTTAAAACAAAAATTTACAGAAATCTCTCGTTTTGCATATGATTTGGCTTTCACTCAAAATGTAGAAGATAAAGATAAAAAAACAATCACTCAAAGAGATAAAGGCATTTTAATGTTTGACTCTGTAGAGCGTATCACAAAAGAAAATGGAACAATTGTATCTGTATTCGTGCTAACAGTTCGTAGGGAATATATTAAAAAACTCGAAACAGAATCCACTCTTTCTTATGATGATGATTTATCAAAAATTCTTATTAATTTAAATTCTTTAGTCGCACAAGATTTGATTAGATTTTTAACAAGTTTCCCTGATAAAAAAATTCTTAGTTATAGTGAGTTTTGCGAGATTAAGGCATATAAATTTTATAAAGAAAATTCTATCATTTCAAGACAAAAAAAAGAAATCATTAAATTAAAAGACAAACTTATAGAGTTTGGTATCAATATCTATGGCAAAGGCGTAGAATTTGCTGATTATGATGATGAATTTTTTCATAATAAGTATAAAAATGAAAATGATTTATTTTTCATCTATCAAAGCAATAATAAGGTAAAAAGATATATTAAGCGTGATGATCCAATGAATCAACTAAACACCAAAGACAATAGATTTCTTTTACAAAAGTCTTTATTTGATTGATGGTTGATGGTATATAATTTTAAAATATTAAACTTAATTTTATATAATTAAAATATGCTTTTTTACATTTGATTAAATGTTCGTTAAATTTTATTACAAAATTTTTTATATTTTTCTTAAATAAAAAATTTATTTTTGTTTTAATTTTCGTTTTTTAATAAACCATAATAGCCCATCGTAAGTTTTTCCACTATCTTTATAAAATAATTTCCAAATGCTTCTGATAGATAAATCTTTATCAAGCAAAGTTTGTATTTTATCTATATCCTTATCATAAATACTATTTAATGACCCTTTCGGGCGTCCTAGTTTTTTACCACTAGCCTTAGCATTTTCAAGTCCTGCTTTTGTTCTTTGGCTGATCAGATCCCTTTCATTTTCCGCCAAGTAAGCATAAATTGACAGAATGAGTTTTGAAGAAGGATTGTTAAAATTGCTGAGTTCTCTTTGTCTTAAAAATAGAAAATTAATATTATTTGCATTAAATTCAAGAACCAAATTAATTATTTCTAGCATACTTCTACCAAGTCTTGAAAGTTCTGTCGCTATTAATAAATCGCCTGATTGTAATCTTTGTTTTAAATCCTTGATTTTTCGTTTTTCTTGAGATTTTGTAGAGCTTATTTTTACTTCTAAAATTTCATCTAAAATGATATTGTTTTTATGACAATATTCCATAATTTCTAACTTTTGAGAATCTAATTCTTGTTTATTTGTTGATACTCTAATATATGCTATATTCATCGTTCTAAATCTTTTAACTTTTGATTTTTTGGTGTTTTTTGAGTAAATTCTTTAAATTTGCCATGAAAATCCTTATTGTAACCAGCTTGTTTATTAATTTCTTTGATACATAGATTTTGTATAGTATCTTTTAAGCTGTATTGCTCTCCTATTTCAGTAATATCAAATTCTTTAACACATTCGCCAAACCAAGTAAATTTTTTAGCAAGTTTAGTAACTATTCTAGCAACTCGTCTTTCATCTATTGGTTCTTTTGAAGTATAACCTGAATATTGTCTATGCTCAAAACCATTTTCGAGCATAAATTTTTTAATCAAAGAATAGGGTTCTCTTGTGTCTTTAAAATATTTTTCAAGACTTTTTGTAGATAAATCAAAATTAATTGCTTTGCGATTTATTCCCAAATTCCTTCTCCTTCGGCTTTACTTGCAGAAATCAAATCGCTATTTCCTTCTTTTTCACTAATCCAAATCCATTCTTTTGCATTTTTTGTAAACCATTCAGAATCAATCAAATATTTATATATAAATAAAGCCATACAGCCCAAATCATACTTATCTCCCTTGCAATGATAAGTTTCTTTGTTGATTTTTATCATTCCTGATTCTTTGGCATATTCATCTATCATTTTATACATATCTTCTAAATTATATTTGCCTTCTTTTAAAATTTTTTCTTCATCTAAAACTATTCTTGTGCCTAAAAGTGGATATGCCATTTTTTATCCTTTCATTAAAAATCTAATAAATTCTAGTAAAAAATAACTGATACTTAAATAAAAGCTTTTGAATAATATTAATCTAATTACAAAACAAAAATTAAATTATTTTTTTAACTAATAATAAAACTAAAATTTAACGAACAATTTTTTTAATAAAGGATATAAAATGAAAATAAAATTATTGTCGTTAATTTTATTAAGCCCTATATTCGTATTTGCGGCTGGTGGTATTGACAAAGTTAATACCTTTATGGAAAATTTAAGCACTGCTTTGTATGCACTTGGAGCTGTGCTACTCACAATTGCATTTATGTGGGGTGGATCTAAAATTATGTTTCAGGGGCAAACCCTTAGAGAAGTTGCACCTATTTTCATTGGCGGTGTTATTTTTGGATCAGCTTCGGCAATAGCTGGTTATATCATTACATAAATAGGACTAGCTATGGAGAAAAATCCACTTTTTAAAGGCTTAACGCGTCCCCCTATGATTTTTGGCGTTCCGATGACACCTTTTGTTATAGCAATGGGAAGTATTATTTTAGTTGCGTTTTATAGTCAAAACATTTTTTTAGTTGGCTTTTCTATTCCTGTGTTTTTTATTATGAAAGCAATGACAAAAAGAGATGATTTTATTTTTCGATTAATGTTTTTAAAAATGAGATTTTTCTCTAATCCTGCGTCTAAGAATTATTATAAAGCTAAAACTTATAGCACAAATTCTTATAGACAAATGCCACCAAATTCTAATTTTCCAAAAATATCTGTTTTCGGACTTAATGCAGAACCTAATTTTGAAAAATTAATTCCTTTTTCATCACTAATAAACGATTCTGTAGTCATTACAAAAGATTATCTTTTAATGACAACTTGGGAGATTGGAGGAATTAGTTTTGAAGCAGAAGATGATGATGAGCTAGATATTAAAAATGATCTTTTGAATATGCTATTTAAATCATTTGCAAATGAACCTGTAAGCTTTTATTTTCATAATTGTAGATATTCTATCGAAGACAAATTAACTTCGAAATTTAATAATGCTTTTTTAGAAGAAATTGACAGAAAATATTATGAGAGTTTTAAGCAAGGAACTCTTAGAAAAAATTCTTTATATTTAACTCTTATTTTCAATCCTTTAAAAGTGAAAATAGAAAAAACAACTTTTATGAAAAGCTCTTTTGAAAATAAAAGAAAAACAATTAGCGTATTTCTAGCTAAATTTAGTGAATTTGCTGATAGACTAGAAGCAAATATTAAAGATTTTAACCCAAAAAGATTAAAAACATATTCCAAAGATGATAAAACCTACTCTAAACAACTAGAATTTTATAATTATTTACTTGGTGGTAAATTTAATCCTATAAGAGTATTACCAAGTCCTATAGATCAGTACCTTAATGGTAATTTACAAAACATACAATTTGGACACGATACTATTCAATTTAACCAAAATGATAGCACAAAAAGATTTGCTAGATGCATTGAAATTAAAGACTATACAAATGAAACTTTTGCAGGAATTTTAGATATCCTAATGTATTTAGATGTGGAATACACTATAACTCAAAGCTTTTCTCCTATTCCTAGAGTGGATGCAAAATCAGCAATATCTAAACAGAAAAAACAACTCATTGCAACCGAAGATGATGGTTTTTCACAAGTAGCACAAATCGACGAAGCACTAGATCAACTTACAAATGGAGAAATCTCTTTTGGCAAATATCATTTTTCAATTCTTGTGTATGGAAATACTATAAAAGAATGTAAAGACAACACAAATGAAGTTGTTACAAAGATGAACGAATTAGGATTTGGAGTAACTTTAGCAACAATCGCCCTACCTGCGACATTTTTTTCGCAACTACCATCAAATTTTGCAATACGCCCACGCATTAATCTTATCTCATCCATTAATTATTCATCTTTAATTGCTCTACATAATTTTTCTATAGGCAAAAGAGATAAAAACTGCTGGGGTGACGCTGTTAGCATTTTAAAAACACCAAACAAACAACCTTATTATTTTAATTTTCACCAAAGTTCTGGTGCAAATAAAAATGATTTCGGAGAACTCTTTTTAGCTAATACCTTAATTTTAGGACAAAGTGGTGGCGGTAAAACAGTGTTTATGAACTTCATTGTAGATCAAATGATGAAATACGCTAGCAAAGATACATTTCCTGATGATATTCCTGAAGAAAACAGAAAATTTACAGCCATTTATTTAGATAAGGATAAAGGTGCGTTAGGCAACATACTTTGTGGTGGCGGTAGATATATTAGCATTGAAAACGGTAAGCCAACAGGATTTAATCCTTTCATGGTTGAAAGCACACAGGAAAACATAAGACAACTTCAATCGCTAATGAAACTTTTAGTAACTAGAAATAATGAAATTCTTACAACTAGAGAAGAAGAAATGCTCAATAATGCTGTTAATTCTCTTATGAAAGGTTTTGAAAAAGAAGAAAGAAAATATCCTATCTCTTTACTTTTAGAAAACTTAACTGAAAATGTAGATGATGATAATTCTCTTAAATCAAGATTAGCACTTTTTAAAAAAGGCAAACAATTTGGCTGGGTATTTGATAACGAATACGACAATTTAGATTTTCCTGACGATATCAATTTATTTGGAATCGATGGAACAGAATTTCTTGATGATAAAGATGTATCAGGGATACTAAGTTATTACATTCTTTGGCGTGTAATGAGCTTAGCAGATGGCAGAAGACTTTGTATTGATATTGATGAAGCTTGGAAGTGGCTAGAAAATGAAATCGTGCAAGAAGAAGTTAAAAACAAGTTTAAAACCATTAGAAAGCAGAATGGATTTTTAAGACTTGCTACACAAAGTGTAGAAGACTTTTTAAAGCTTAAAAATGCTGCAACTCTTATAGAACAATCAGCAACAATGGTATTTTTACCAAATCCAAAAGCCAAAGAAGAAGAATATGTAAATGGAATAGGCTTAAGCTATGATGAATATATGATCATTAAAGGTTTTAATCCTGCGAAAAGACAATTTTTAATCAAAAGACAAGATGAAAAAGTAATTTGCACTCTTGATCTTAGTTCTTTGGGGAGTGAAAACCTAAAAATACTATCAACTGGAACAGCACACATAGATACTATAGAAAAAATTTTTTCACAAGAAAATAAAAGTCTTGATGAAAAAGTATTAGAACTAAAAGAATTTTATAAAAATTCATAGGAGATGAAAAATGAGTAATAAAGTGCTTATTAATAAACAAGAAGTGCAATTTGGCACCAAAGGTAATCAAATCTTTTGCACAAGTTTAGATGTGGCTAAGGTTTTTGGGAAAAGACATGATAATGTTTTAAGGGATATTGAGAACATTTTAAATGATTTGCGAGAAATAGGGACTTCTCAAGATCTCCTCAATTTTGGGGAGACCTACAGAAATACTGAAATTAGGGGTTTTGGCAAAGTTAAAGGAAAAACAAGAAAAGATCGTTGTTATAATCTAACTCGCGATGGATTCTCTCTTTTAGCAATGGGTTTTACAGGCAAAAAAGCTTTACAATTTAAAATCGCTTTCATTAATGCTTTTAATGAAATGGAAAAACTTTTACAAAAAGAAATTAAAAGCCCTAATAAATACTTAACAGATTTAATGGAACTTATTTATCCAAATTTACCACAAAACGATTACAAGGTTAGTGTGACTATCACAGATAACCCTTATTCCAAAGAAGCTAAAAATGTATTTTCTTTAAATTATCTTGTAGATAATCGCACACCAAAAGATCCAAAGAAGTTGCAATGAGTGATAAAGAATTA
>NZ_MJXJ01000003.1:0-1220 GCF_001762735.1 Campylobacter sp. BCW_6461
TAAATAATGAAGAAAGACTTGGAGCTTGTACTAAAGTCTTTGCTTATACAGCTTGTATTACCGAAAGCGCTGATATTATAAATAAACCTATATTTAAAGCAGCATATATACAAGTTATAGCCTTAATTGTTATGATATCTATTAGCATCATCCTCCTTTATTTCATCGTATCAAAATACCTCTCCCCACTTGCAGCTATCCAAACAGGTTTAACTTCATTCTTTGATTTTATCAACTATAAAACAAAAAATGTTTCTACTATAGAAGTAAAAAGCAATGATGAATTTGGACAAATCTCAAATGCTATCAATGAAAACATTCTTGCTACTAAAAGAGGCTTAGAACAAGACAATCAAGCCGTTAAAGAATCAGTTCAAACCGTATCAGTTGTAGAAGGTGGTAATTTAACAGCAAGAATTACTGCTAATCCAAGAAACCCACAACTTATTGAACTTAAAAATGTTCTAAATAAACTTCTTGATGTTTTACAAGCTAGAGTAGGTTCTGATATGAATGCTATTCATAAAATTTTTGAAGAATACAAAAGCTTAGACTTTAGAAATAAATTAGAAAATGCTAGCGGTAGTGTAGAATTAACTACTAATGCTTTAGGTGATGAAATAGTTAAAATGCTAAAACAAAGTTCAGACTTTGCTAATGCTTTAGCTAATGAAAGTGGAAAATTACAAACTGCTGTTCAAAGCTTAACCACTTCTTCAAATTCTCAAGCTCAATCTTTAGAAGAAACTGCAGCAGCTTTAGAAGAGATCACTTCTTCTATGCAAAATGTTTCAGTTAAAACTAGTGATGTTATCACTCAATCTGAAGAGATTAAAAATGTTACAGGTATTATAGGTGATATTGCAGATCAAATCAATCTTTTAGCTTTAAATGCAGCTATTGAAGCAGCTCGTGCTGGAGAACATGGTAGAGGCTTTGCAGTGGTAGCTGATGAAGTTAGAAAGTTAGCTGAAAGAACTCAAAAGTCTTTATCAGAAATTGAAGCTAATACTAATTTACTTGTTCAATCTATCAATGATATGGCAGAAAGTATTAAAGAACAAACTGCAGGTATCACTCAAATCAATGATAGCGTAGCTCAAATTGATCAAACTACTAAAGATAATGTTGAAATTGCTAATGAATCAGCTATTATTTCTAGTACAGTAAGTGATATAGCTAATAATATCTTAGAAGATGTTAAGAAGAAAAGGTTTTAA
>NZ_MJXJ01000004.1:0-3153 GCF_001762735.1 Campylobacter sp. BCW_6461
AGAAAAACCTTTTCTATGGGCTTGTGAGAATTTACTTGATAAAGATTTAAATAAACCTTTTGAAAAATTAGAACCTTTAAGTTTAAATAAACAAAATGAGTTTTTACTTAAGGCTTATTATAAAGTTTATCAAAGTATTAAACATTGTAGAGATTTTAACGATAATTTTATTAAAGTTTATGATAAAATAAAAAACTCTTTTATGAGTTTACAAAATTCTCAAAAAAATGAAATTTTTATTCAAGAAATTATTCAAGATATAGATAAAACCAAAACTCAAATAGATGAACTTTACAATACTCAAAAAGATTTGATACAAATTTTAGGTCCCTTACTAACTCAATTTGAACTTAATCTTGCTAGAATTTATGTTTTAAATCCTAAAACCAAAGAAGATGCTTTTAATAAAAGCATTCTTTGGATAAAAGAACATTTAGAATTTATGGAATTAGTTTATGGGCATATTAAAGCACAAGAAAATGCTTTGATTAAAAATATACTTCCTTTAGAAGAAAAACTTAAAGAAAGAAAATTAGATAAATGGATGGAAAGGGTGAGAAGGTGAGAGAAGAGCTTTTTTTAAAAAATACTCAAGCTTTGTTTGAGGTCGATGAGTTTTTAGCTTGTACACTAAGATCACTTAAATACTTAACTTTTGCACTTATCCAAGATGAAAATGGAATAAATTTTAAAAAAGATGATATTTTTCTTTATGAAAATCCCAATAAAGAGCTTTTAGAAAACCTTACTCTGTTTAAAACCGAATATAACAAATATCCTGTTTTGTTTTTTTATGGCTTTGGAAATGGAATGTTTTATAAAACTTTATGTAAAAACAAACAACATAAACACATTATCATTTTTGAAGACAATCTTGAAATTTTAACTTTAGCTTTTCATTTATTTGATTTTAGCGAAGAATTAAAAAAAGAACAACTAATACTTTTTTATACTCCAAATATTAATACAGCACAACTCACCACACTTTTTACTTATGAAATCATTCAAAAAAGTGTAAAAATTTTTAATCTTTTTATCCATAATGATTTTTATCAACAATTTTATAGCACTCAAATACAAAATATAAATACTCAACTGATAGAAATGATACGATTTATCGTTTTAAACAAAGGTAATGATCCACATGATTCTTTAGTTGGAATCAAACATACCCTAGATAATCTCCCTAAAATGTTAAATCATGGAATTTTTCAAGAATTTCTCAAAGAAAGAAGAGCTAAGGTTGAAAATGCTATCATTGTTTCTACAGGACCAAGTCTTATAAAACAACTTCCTTTATTAAAAAAGTATGCTAATAAAGCTACGATTTTTTGTGCAGATAGTGCTTATGTTATCCTTGGAAAATACGGTATAAAGCCTGATTATGTTTGCATGCTAGAACGTGATGATATAGTTTCTAAATGTTTTGATAATGATTTTGGCGATTTTAACAAAGGCATACTTTTCATACTTGCTTCTGTGGTTCACAAAGAAGTATTAGATTTTTTAGAAAAAGATCAAAGAACTTATATGCTTGTACATCGCCCTTTAAATTTTGCAGCTAGTTTAAAACTTGATGAATATGGATATCTTGGAGTAGGACACAGTGTTTCCAATATGATCTATGAACTAGCAGGAGCTTTAAGATTTGAAAATATCATTTTTATAGGACAGGATTTAGCTTATGGCGAGGATGGAAGTTCACATCCTAAAGAGCATATACATGGAAGTCAAGGTGAAGAAATCAGAGGAGAAAAATATACACTAGCTTATGGGGGAAAAGGCAAAGTAAGAACTCAACTCACTTGGAATTTATTTCGTCAAGCTTTTGAAAAAGATATATTTTGGGCAAAAGAAAAACTCAATATCACCACCTACAACTGCACCGAAGGTGGAGCAAGGATAGAAGGAACCATAGAAAAACCTTTTCTATGGGCTTGTGAGAATTTACTTGATAAAGATTTAAATAAACCTTTTGATTTTCCAAAATTTCTAGATAAAAAACTAGCCAAAGAAAAATTAGAAAAAACAAAAAAATATCTCCAAAAAAGCATTTTAGAATCCAAAGAATTTATAAAAAAAACTCAAACTCAGCTTCAAAAGCTTAGATACACTTTAGAAAAAAATGACAAGAATTTTCAAACTCTTGAAAAAATCAAAAATAATCTTTTAAATCTTTTTAAAGAATTTAAAAAACTCAAGCTTTTTAATGAACTTTGTCAAGCTATTTATTTTCATAACGAATGCGAAATTTTAAAATTTGAAGTTTTAAACACAAACAAACAAAAAGAAAATTTAATAGACTTTTTGAAAATACAACACAATTGGTTTATCCAAGGTTTAGGATACCTTGATACTCAAAACCAAACCATAGAAAAAAGTTTAGAAAATTGGAATTTTGACGATATAATCAAAAAATAATTAGGATTTCCAATGACCTTCACCCCTACCCAAAAAGAACTCTTTAACAAAAACATTGAGGCTTTAAGTAATATTCTTTTAAAAGAAAGTTTAAAAGAAATTAAATCAAGTAAATTTGAACTTATCTTAGGTAAAGATAATCTAGATATCAATCTAAAAGATACAAGTGATAATACTTTTCTTTATGAAAATGTTATTGATGAATTCAACTCTATGCTAAATACTTATAATGATAAATATCTACTTTATCCTGTATTGTATTTTTATGGTTTTGGAAATGGAATTTTATATAAAGCTTTATTGCAAAATAAAAATCATCAACATATTGTTGTTTTTGAAAAAGATATAGAAATCATTTGGATAATGTTTCATATCTTAGATTTTTCACATGAATTACAAAATTCAAGATTGATGGTTTTGAATACAAATAAACTAGAAATTCAAGATTATAATGAACTTTGTTCTTCTAAACCTTTTTTTCAATTTTCTAGAATTTATTTTTTAGAACTGATGAGTCATTATTATGAAAGATTTCATGAAGATATTTTAGGATTGAATAAAAAATTAGCAGAAAATTTTAAAAATTCTATTGTTTCTCATGGCAATGATCCCCTTGATGCTCTTCAAGGCATAGAGCAATTTGTTTATAATCTTCCTCAAATGATTACCCATCCTAGTTATAAAGAATTACTTTCTAAAAGAAAGGGTATAAGTGATACAGCTATCATTGTT
>NZ_MJXJ01000005.1:0-1252 GCF_001762735.1 Campylobacter sp. BCW_6461
TCTTCTCTCACCTTCTCACCCTTTCCATCCATTTATCTAATTTTCTTTCTTTAAGTTTTTCTTCTAAAGGAAGTATATTTTTAATCAAAGCATTTTCTTGTGCTTTAATATGCCCATAAACTAATTCCATAAATTCTAAATGTTCTTTTATCCAAAGAATGCTTTTATTAAAAGCATCTTCTTTGGTTTTAGGATTTAAAACATAAATTCTAGCAAGATTAAGTTCAAATTGAGTTAGTAAGGGACCTAAAATTTGTATCAAATCTTTTTGAGTATTGTAAAGTTCATCTATTTGAGTTTTGGTTTTATCTATATCTTGAATAATTTCTTGAATAAAAATTTCATTTTTTTGAGAATTTTGTAAACTCATAAAAGAGTTTTTTATTTTATCATAAACTTTAATAAAATTATCGTTAAAATCTCTACAATGTTTAATACTTTGATAAACTTTATAATAAGCCTTAAGTAAAAACTCATTTTGTTTATTTAAACTTAAAGGTTCTAATTTTTCAAAAGGTTTATTTAAATCTTTATCAAGTAAATTCTCACAAGCCCATAGAAAAGGTTTTTCTATGGTTCCTTCTATCCTTGCTCCACCTTCGGTGCAGTTGTAGGTGGTGATGTGATACTTAATAATCATTGCTTCTAGGATTTGTTTAAAAAATATCCAAACTTCATGAGTTTTAATTTCTTTTTTCCCACCATAAGCCTCGGTTAAAATATGTTCATACATTTGACTTTCATAATTAGCTGAATTTTGATAATCATCAGGATGAGAATTGCCATTTTCAGCATAAGCTAAATCCTGTCCTATCAAAATGATGTTTTTATGATTGAGTAGAACCGAAAGAAAATATGACATATGTGCAACGCTAGGTGTATTGTATAAAAAATCAAAATATTTAAGCTTTATATAGATTGGAAAATATAAATATCTTGGTATGATAAGATATTTTCTATTTCTACCCTTTAAATACTCAATCGCCTTTGGATGAACAACCCCTGAGCAAACAAACACAATATCCTTATCAAATTCCCCAAAATCATTATTAAAAAACTCAGCAGTAATTTCTGTTCTTTCTAGCATACAAACATAATCAGGCTTTATACCATGTTTAGCTAAAATAGGATAAGAAGAATCTGCACAAAAAATTGTAGCTTTATTAGCATATTTTTTTAACAAAGGAAGTTGTTTAGTAAGAGATGGTCCTGTAGAAACAATGATAGCTGTATCACTTATACCCTTTCTTTT
>NZ_MJXJ01000006.1:0-21333 GCF_001762735.1 Campylobacter sp. BCW_6461
GGAACAGATTTTGCTTATATTATTTTAATATATTTAGATTGAAGGCAGAAAAATCTAAATCAAGGAATTAATATGAGTATCTTTAGCATCAATGATAACTCAAACTATGGTTCTATACTTTCACAAGCAAAAGCTAATAAAGAAAGTAAAGAAAATTCTAAAATAAGTTTTACTAATGCTTTTTTAAAACAAAATGCTAGTAAATTAAATGAAATTCAAAATGCAAATTCACAAACTCTAGCAAGAAGTGAAGTATTAAATTCTACTAATACAACAAATACCAGCAATAATACTAATTTTAGTATAAGTAGTAAGACAAGTTCTCCTAACTATGATATATCAAGTGAATTTAAAAACTCTATTTATACTCTAAAATATAAACAAACAGATTTAAGCACTGATACAGCCTATGGTTATAGTGTAGATAAAGATGGTTATATGGGAAGTGATTTTAACAAAGCCGCAGGATTACCTGAAGATTTTAAGATACATAAATCTACTTTGGATGAGATAGAGAGGAAGGCTGAAAATAACTCTTATACTTCAGATATAAAAAAATATTTAGGTATAGATAAATATTATACAAACATAGATATGGCTGAAACCATAAAACAATACTATAATCAATTTAATCAAATTATTAATCATGCTTTTAATGATACCAATAAAACAAGTTTCACTGAAGCAGATATAAATTCTATGCCTAAGGGAATTAGTGAATTATCATCTGATAAAACTATAGGTATTATGCCGAAAAATTATGATAAGCTAACAATAACAAACTATTATAATACACAAGAGCAATATAATGAAGCAGAACAATTAGGAATGTTTGGGCATATTAATATAGGCTTACAACCATTAAATTTCACTCCGCAAAGTATGCAAACTCAAAATTTAGATAAAGACACTGCAATAGATACTTTTAATCCTGATATGTCAGTTTATCCACAAAATGAAGATGGAAGCTACTCTAAAGAAGCTTTGTTTATGAGTTTTTTAAAATCAACGGGTGTATCGCCAAGAGAAGGTAGTGCAACATTAAATCCTATAGCTAAGTCTTATGCTGAAGCTATGACTAAAGAAAGCTTTGATGGATCATTAACTTCCTTAGATGACATCATGACAGGCAAAGTGGATTTTGCAAGTTTGTTAAAAGGCTATGCACAAGAGGGTTGGCTTGATGCAGATATATATGCAATGGAAAAAGGAGTTAAATGGCAAAATACAAGTATAGGTTATGGTGGAGCTTGGTTTGATAATCAGTTTAATCAAGCAAAAGCTAATGGTTGGAAAGCAAGTAACCAAAGTATCAATTCTTATGTTGGATCTATAATGGATAGACTTAATAATCTTATAGGGCAGACTAGGGTTTAGGAAGTATTTGCACGAAGTCAAATTAAAAATGATGACATTTGCAAATACTTATGCAAATCACATAAAGCTAGGCGCATCGTTTGAAAAGAGTATCAAATCTCCATGTTTTGTTTCTTTAGCTAGAGTTTGAACTAGCTGACTCTTTTCTTTAAGTATAATGGTTTTTATTTTTAACTCTTTTTTGAAAATTTCAGCATTGATTTGTGCACTAATGATAGCAAGATCAAAACACTCATTGATGATTTTAGCAAGTTTTATATTTTCTTCTTCGCTTACTTCTACTATACCAGGACTTACTAAAACTTTGCGTCCTTTATAGCTTTTACAAAGTTTATAGCTTGTGCTCATACCTTTAAAATTTCCATTAAAACCATCATCTATGATAAATTTAGGCTCTCTTGAAAGCACTTGCAAGCGATGTTCTACGGAATTTATATTTAAAACTTGCTTTTGAATTTTTTCTAGTTTTATGCCAAGATAATGAGCACAAAGTATACAAACACAAAGATTTTGCGCATTAAAATCCCCTAAAATTTGACTTTTAAAATCATAGGATTTATTTTCTATATCGACTTTAAATTCTAAACCTTCAAGACTTGAATGAATAAGACTTAATTTCTCATCATAAAGGCTGATGAGTTTATCTCCTTCTTTTTGGGTGCTAGAGTGTAAAAAAGCCTTTTCTAGTCTTTTGGAATTTAAGGCTTCAAGTTTGGTTGAGAGGATATTTTCAACACTTTTAAAATACTCTAAATGTACATTGCCTATCTCTCCTACTATGCTGATGTGAGGTTGTAAAAAACGAGTGATTTCATCAATATCGCCTTTAAGTCTAGCACCTGCTTCAGCTATGTAAATTTGAGTATCTTGGCTTAAATTGTTATTGATATCAGCAACTATACCTAGCAAGGTATTGACAGATCGTGGTGTTTTGTAGCTTTTAAAGTCATCTTTTAAAAGTTCGTATAAAAAATTTTTAATACTTGTTTTTCCAAAACTTGCGGTAATGAGTATGATTTTTAAATTTTCATTGGCTCTTAGTTTGGCTTTGGCTTGTTTTTTATAATATAAATTTGTAAAAAACTCATAAATTTTAAGACTCAATAAAGCAAAAGGAAGACTAAAAAGATTAAAAAGAAAAGAAAAACGCAAAGCAAGGATGGTAAAAATAGCATTATAAACAAAAACAAAAACAAAAAACCATTTAACCTTACTTGTAAAAACAAGCTTTTTATCTATGCCTTTATTCCAAAAATACAAAATCGGAGTATGGATCAATGCAAAATATGCCAAAGAGTATAAAGGAAAAGCTAAGAATAAAAAATAAGGGATAAATAAAAAATACAAATGCCATAAAGGTTTATGATAATGAAAAAACACGCGTTTAAATTTATAAGAATACCATTGTAAAGCACTCATAAGATAAAAAGCTATGCAAAAATTAAAAAATAAAGAATTGATAAAATAAAGAGTATTGATAAGCATTTAAATTTCCTTAATTTTTTGAGCTATGAAAGCAGAATATTTTAAAAAGAAAAAATGATCCCCCTCTAAAGGATAAAAAGTGCTATTTTTTAAAAGTTGATGCATTTTTTCACCACAATACAAAGGCGTGGCTTCATCGCTTTTTCCCCAAAAAACCAAGCTTTTAGCCTTTTGCTTGGCAAAAATTTCACCAAAATCCTCATCAACAACATTTTTAAAGGTTTCATACATCATAGGGCTAAGATTTGCTCCATCTTTACTAGCAAAATAGCGATAAAATTTTCCCAAACCAAAGAGTTTTAAAATTTTAAAAATACGGATTTTAAAACGCACTTTTAGGGATTTTTTAGCTAAAATTCCTGCACTTGAAAGTAAGATTAGGGTGTCTTTTTCTTTTGCGAGTAGGGTGCTTACTTTTCCACCAAAAGAATGCCCCATGAAAAAACAGACATTGAGTTTTTTTTGTTTTAAAAAAAGTTCTGTGATATTGGCATAATCTTGAGTGTTTAAAATTTCTTCCACACTTGAATTTCCAAAACCCGCCAAATCCATATAAATTTGACAAAAGTCTTTCAAAAAAGGATAAAAACTTTGCTTCATAAGTTCTTTATTGGCTCCCCAGCCGTGTAAGATAAGTATTTGCGGTAAGGTAAGATCACCTAAAATTTCATAAGAAATTTGATAAGTTTTGTTTTTATAAGAAAGTTGAGTTTGAGCCATTTTAAGCCTTTTGATTTTTGTAGATATTTTCTAAAAGTTGCATGGCGTTTTGTAAGCGTTCAAATTCCTTCATGCTAAGCATTACAGCTTCAAATTTGTTATTTTTTAAAATAACTATTTTTCCACTTTCGCTTTTTTTGAGTTTTTCCATAATGGGGCTAAAATTTCTTACCACTTCGGTGGCAGTGTAAATTTCATCTTGTTTAAAAGAGAGCATTTTTCTTCCTAAAATACGCTAAATTTTATGTATAATTTAGCGTATTTTGACTTAAAAGCTTATAATTTTCCTTTTTGTCCGTTGATAGAGTGAAGGAAGTTGTAGCTGATTTTTATCATTTTTTCAAGTGAAATTTGATCAGCTAAAGCGTTTAAAGTAGTACTAAAATCTTTAAAAAGATAATTAGCCAAAGAACCAGGATTTGGGTTGATTTCATTTAAATATATTTCATTATCCAGTATAAAAAAATCGCAGCGTATTAAAGCACCTTTAAACAAAGGATTGTAGATCTTTTTAAAACTATCTTTGAGTTTTTCTTTTAATTCTTCGCTTAAATTTGCTTCTATAAGCTCATTGTGTCCTGAAAAGCTAAGATATTTTTGTTCAAAGTCTAAAAATTCTTTTTTCTTTGGCTCTTCTATGATGGAAAAAACAAACTCATCATTGATCATACATCCTGCAAGATTGTATTCTTTGATATTGTTTTTAAATTCTTCCACTACAAGATCATTATCAAATTCAAAACCTACATCTTTGGCGTATTCTAAATCTTTTTCATCTTTTACTATACTAATACCTATGCTACTTCCAAGTCTTGCAGGTTTGATAATGCAAGGAAAACTAAGCTTTTCTTTAGAGTTTTGCCCTTTTCTTACCATGGTATAATCAAGTGTTTTTACTCCAACGCTTTTGGCATAAAGTTTGGTAAGTTCTTTGTTGAAAGATAATACGCTGGCTTCAAGCCTAGGTCCTATAAATTTAATAGAATAAAACTCAAATAAAGCTGCAATTTTTCCATCTTCTCCATCTCTACCATGGATAAGATTGATCACGCACTCGCACTCTAGTTTATTTTCTTTTAAAAAGCCTTTGCTAAAAAAACCTCCTTGTTTGATGAAAAGTTCTTTTTCTTTTTTATAAGCTTTGGTGCTAAAAGTTTTAGAATTCATTTTTTCACTTGGGATATGATAAAATCTTCTTTCTTCATCACAAAAAATAAATTCTAAATTTTGATTAATAACTTTTTTAAGTACTACAGCACTTACTATACTGATCTCATGTTCATAAGAATTTCCGCCAAAAAGTATTGCAAATTTCATTTTATTCCTTTATCCTAGTTTTTTAAGAGCTTCTTTGATGAGTTCGCTTGTGCCTGTTGCTTGAGCACTTGCTAAAACACTTATGATTTTTTCTTGTTTAAAGCCTAGAGTAAGAAGTGCGGCTAAGGCTTCACTTTTATCATCGCTTACATTTTCAAGTTTGGTTTTTGTATCTGAAAGTTCTACTATAATGCGTTTCGCACTTTTTGGACCTATACCAGGTACTTTTTTAAGCACGCTTTCATCGCCTAAACTTAACGCTTTGTAAAAAGAATTTACATCAAGACTAGAGCATACCGCCATAGCAGTATTTGCACCCACTCCATTGACTTTTAAAAGCATTTCAAACATTTTTTGTTCATCTTTATCCAAGAAGCCATAAAATTTATTAGAATCTTCTTTGATGATTTGAGTAATAAAAAACTCATGCTTTTCTTGAGTTTGAATTTTAGCAGAACAAAAAAGCGAAATAAATATCCCATAGCTTAAACCACTAGCACATTTAACAATGATAAAAGTAGGTTCTTTTTTTGTGATTATTCCTTCGATGCCGACAACCATGCTATATCCTTTTCTTCATAATCTAATTTTTTATGTATTTCTATACTTTCTTGGTTGTTTTGTATGACTTTTTTAATACCTATAAATTTAGCACTTTCATTAACAAATGAAGAGTAAAAAATATCTTCTTTAGGTTCTAGAAGTGAAAATTTGATCTCATTCATGTCAGTCCATTTGCCGCTTTTATTTATAAAAGTTGCTTCAAAAAGCATTTTTTGCAAATTGATTAATTCTAATTGTAAAGATTTTTTGCGTTCAAGAAGTTCTTTTTCTTCATTTTGTAGTTTATTTAATTCAAGATTTTGTAAAGAGAAATCTTTTAGGGCTTTTTCGTATTGTATAGGAACATTTTGACCTTGATTTTTAAGTTCTGTTATCTTTTTTTCAACGCTTAAAATTCCATTTTTACTTGATAAAATGTATTGTCTTATTTTATTCATTTTATGATTTAACTTAGAAATTTGCTCTCCTAAAATCGCAAATTCTTCATCATAATTACTATCAAGAGTTTTAATTTTAGCATGAAATTTATTGTTATCCCCGTTGATGCGTTCTATTGTGGTGTTTTCAAAAAACACACAAGAATTATTACTTTCTAAATTTTCTATATAGATTTTATCAGCTTGTATATTTCCGCCTAAACTTTTTTTAATTCTCACTTCTTTAGCTTTGATTGTTCCACCTTCGAGCAAATCTATATTTAAAATTTCGGCTTCTACAAATCCTCTATGAGTTTTTATATAGGCTTGTTTGGCTTGAATTTTGGCTTTAGAATGTGTAGTGCCTTCAATTTTCATTTTAGCGGCATTAAGTTGAGTGTTGCTTCCTACGCTTCCGACTACATTTAATTCTTCACATTCTATCCCAACCCCAGAATTTACAGCATCTTTTACTTCTGAAAGAAATTTTATATTGATTTTGACATTTTTGTCTAGTCCAGCTCTTATAATCCCTATATTTTTAAAATCTACTCCATTAAAATCTAGTTCATTGGCAATATCAAATTTTTCACCATCTTGTACTACATAACCTTTTTTTAAAGCTATATATTCTGTGTATCCATCTTGCTCTACTTGTTTAAAAGCCGAAGAACAAGAAAATTTAACTTTATTTTCATTTGCGGCTAAAACTTTTAAGGTGTGTAAATTTAAGTCTTTTCCTTCTTTACCTTGTTTAAATTTGGCGTGTTTTAAAACAACTTCGTTTTCATCAACAACAATAATACCTGAGCGTTTTTCATCGATAGTGTAGTTTTTGGTTTTTTCTTTATAAGCCAAGATCAGGGATTCATCTTGACTTTCTATAGGATCAATACCTTGTGCAACGGTGATTTGTATAGTTTTATTTAAAGGGATGTTTTTATGTTGGTTGCAAAAAGACATTAAATTTTTCTTAAAATCAAAAATGCGGATACCTATTAAAAATTTAAGTTTCAACATCTTTTTATAAATATTTTGCAAAAGTTCTAGTGCTAGTTTTTCATGAAAGTCTAAATTTGTAAAATCAATTTGAGCAACTATTTTGGTTAAATTTTTATTTGCAACTAGTTTGACTGCTTGAGATGCTTTGCTTTGGTTTATACCGTGGAAAATTTCTATTTTGTATTCTTGCTTGATTTGAAGATCATTTTTTAAAAAAATTTCATCTTTATCAAAAAGAGTTAATTCTTTTTCAGAGATTTTTTCCCATTCTAAATCTCCAAAACGATATTGTGTAGAAAACGCCAATAAACTAAAATCAAGCTCATTTAAGCTAAGGTTTGTTCGTGAAGCTACGCTTAAAAGCTCTCGAGCTGGATTTTCTGTATAGGCAATAATTTTTTCATCCAAAGCCAAAACTTTCCCCTTGTAAAAAATTAAGAATGTAATTATAGTCAATTTTTAATCAATTTTAGTTAAAATAGTTCTCTTTATATTTTGAAATTTATGAAAAAATTTAATGAAGAGTTTAGTATTTAAAAATTTTATTATCAATGCTTTAGGAATTTTATTTTCAAGAATTTTAGGGCTTGCTAGAGATGTTTTAATAGCGCTTTTTTTAGGAGCAGGGCTTTATAGTGATATTTTTTTTGTGGCTTTAAAAATGCCTGCTTTTTTTAGAAGAATTTTTGCAGAAGGGGCTTTTGGACAAAGTTTTTTGCCTAATTTTGTAAAAGCGAAAAAAAAAGGAGCTTTTTGCGTTAGTGTAATGATGCAATTTAGCCTTATAGTTTTTTTATTTTGTCTTTTGGTAAGTTTTTTCTCCTCTTTTTTTACCAAGCTTTTTGCTTTTGGGTTTAACGCAGATACTATAGCTTTAGCGGCTCCTTTGGTGGCGATTAATTTTTGGTATTTGTTTTTTATTTTTTTAGTTACTTTTTTAGGAGCTATTTTAAATTATAGACAAAAATTTTTCATTACCTCTTTTTCTGCGGCATTATTTAACTTAAGTATTGTTATAGCTGCCTTTTTTGTGGATAAAAATGCACCGCAAAATACACTTTATTATTTTTCTTATGCAACGGTTTTAAGTGGGGTGGCACAGCTTATTTTACATTTGCTTGTTTTAAAAAACAATCCTGTAATACGTGCTATGACTTTAAGTATAAAATTTAAAAAAGCCAAGGCGAAATTACAAGGTTTTTATGGCAATTTTTTTCATGGAGTTTTAGGTTCTTCTGCGACTCAATTTAGCTCATTGCTTGATACAACTATAGCTAGTTTTTTAATGAGCGGGAGTATTTCTTATCTTTATTATGCAAATCGTGTCTTCCAACTCCCCCTGGCACTTTTTGCTATTGCTTTAACTCAAGTTTCTTTTCCAAAAATTTTAAAACATTTAAAAAGTGATCAAGAAAATTTAGCCTTAAAATTTATGCAAAGAGCATTAGCACTTTTAAGCATTTTGCTTATTGCTTCTAGTATTGTAGGTTCTGTGTTTGCTTTGGAAATTTCAAAGCTTTTATTTGAAAGAGGAAATTTCACTCACGAAGATAGTGTGATTACGGCTTATGTTTTGATTGCTTATCTTATAGGGCTTTTACCTTTTGGTTTGCAAAAGCTTTTTTCTTTGTGGCTTTATGCAAAATTTAAACAAAAAACAGCAGCTTGGATCGCGGTAAAATCTTTAATTATTAGTGCTTTATGTTCTATGGCTTTTATATTTTTGATTAAAGATGAAAGTTTAAAGGTTATTGCAGTGGCACTTTCAAGCTCTATTAGTGCTTTTTATTTGCTTGGAGCTAATATCAAAGAATTTGGTTTTAAGAAATTTTTTGCTTTAATATCTATTAAAATTTGCTTATTGGTTATAGTTGCTTTGATTGTTTTTACGATCTTACTTATTTTGATTAAACCTTATATTTTAAGTTTTTTTATAGGAATTTTTACAAGTTTTAAAGGAGTTTTTTAATGAGATTATTAGATAGTGTAACAAAAGAGAAAATAAAACTTGATAAAAAAGATATTAGTATTTACTTATGCGGGCCTACGGTTTATGATGATGCACATTTAGGACATGCAAGAAGTAGTGTTTGTTTTGATCTTTTGCGTAGAGTTTTACTTGCTCAGGGCAATAGGGTAAAATTTGCTAGAAATTATACAGATATTGATGATAAGATTTTGAAAAAAATGACACAAAGTGGTCAAACTTTAGAGGAAATTACGGAATTTTATATCAAAAGTTATGAAGAGGATATGAGGGCTTTAAATGTATTAGATCCTGATTTTAAACCTCGTGCAACGCATTATATAACAGCTATGCTTGATTTGATTAAAAAGCTTGCTAAGGATGGGTTTGTTTATACTCTAGAAGATGGAATTTACTTTGATACAAGTAAAGATGAAAAATATTTAAGCCTATCAAATCGCAATTTAGAAGAAAATATTTCTCGTCTAAGTAATGAAGTGCAAAAAAGAAATGAAAGCGATTTTGTGCTTTGGAAATTTGATGAAAATTTTTACGAAAATGAATTTGGCAAAGGGCGTCCAGGTTGGCATACTGAATGTGTTGCTATGATTGATTCTATTTTTGAAAATACTCTTGATATACATGCTGGAGGGATAGATTTGCTTTTTCCTCATCATGAAAATGAAGCTGCGCAATGTCGTTGTGGATGTAAGAGAAAATTAGCAAATATTTGGCTTCACAATGGTTTTGTAAAAATCGATGGCGAAAAAATGAGTAAAAGTTTAAATAATAGTTTTTTTATAAAAGATGCTTTAAAAGAATTTATGGGCGAAGCTTTAAGATTTTATCTTTTGAGTTCTCATTATAGATCTCATTTTAATTATTCTTTATCGGATTTAGAAAATGCTAAAAAACGTTTAGATAAATTTTATCGCCTTAAAAAAAGATTGGATTTAGGTGAAATTTCTGATTTTGATGTTTTAAATGATATTGAAATAAAAAGCGAAATTGCTAAGCAAATTTTAGAGATTTTAAATGATGATTTAAATGTTTCTAAAGCCTTGGCTCTTTTGGATGATTTTATCAGTAGTGCAAATTTAGAGTTGGATAAAGAAAGCAAAAATAAAATTTTAAAACAAAATATCAAAGAAGCTTTAAGTGAGCTAGCTAAAATTTTTGGCTTTGGTTTTATGGATACAACTTTATATTTTCAATGGGGTGTAAGCAAAGAAGAACGAGAAGAGATTGAAAAGTTAATTTTAGAAAGAACTGAGGCTAAGAAAAACAAAGATTTTAACACAGCTGATGCAATAAGAGAGCAATTAAATAGTAAAAAAATCACTCTTTTAGATACTCCAAATGGAACAATTTGGGAGAAAATAAATGCATAATGAGATGAATTTAAAAGAGGTTTTAATACGCTTTAAGCCCTTTTATAAAAGATATTGGAAGCAATTTGCTATAGCTATTTTTGGTATGATTTTAGCAAGCGGAGGAACTGCTGGAAGTTTTTATGCTTTAGAGCCTATTTTAAATTATATTTTCGTTGAAAAAAATGAAGCTTTACTTTATACAGTGCCTTTTTTGCTAGTATTGATGTATTTTTTTAAAAATCTTGGAACTTATTTACAAAGTTTTTATGTTTCTTTTATAGGAACAGATATGTTAAAAGTATTGCGTGCTAGGGTTTTGAAAAATATTTTACGCTTGGATATGGATTTTTTTAAACGCTATAGAAGTGGAGAGCTTGTAAGTCGTTGTACTAATGATATTAATGCGCTTCAAAGCATAGTATCAAACATTATTCCTGATTTTTTTAGAGAGCTTTTAACTGCTATAGGACTGCTTGCGGTAGTCTTGTATCAAAGTCCTACTTTAGCTTTTTTTGCTTTAGTGATTTTGCCTTTAGCTATTTTTCCTTTGGTGTGGTTTGCTAAAAAACTTAAAAAATATGCAAGAAATATACAAGAAACAAATTCGGATTTACTTTCTTATTTGGGTGAAATTTTTTCAAATATTGAATTGATCAAAGCTAATGATAATGAAAAAAAAGAAAGTGATAAATTTGCTAAGCATAATGATGCTTTATGTAAATTAAACCTAAAATCCGCACGTATTGATGCGCTTACAAGTCCTTTAATGGATATGATAGGCTCTGTTGGGGTTGCTGTGGTGATTATTGTAGGAGGTAGAGAGGTTATCAATGGTTCTATGAGTGTGGGAAGTTTTATTAGTTTTGTTTCAGCACTTTTTGCGATATATACTCCTTTAAAGCGTCTTTCGTCTTTATATGGAAAACTTCAAGGTGCTGTTGCGGCAAGTGAAAGAACTTTTTATTTATTGGATTTAGAACCTCAAATTAAAGGTGGAAGCAAAGAATTAAAAAACATTGAAAAAATTAGCTTTGAAAATGTTGAATTTGCTTATGAAAACCCGCATAAAAGTGTTTTAAAAGGCGTAAATTTTGATTTTGTTAAAGGGCAAATGCTTGCTCTTGTAGGGACAAGTGGGGGTGGCAAATCTTCTATTATTAATCTTTTGATGTATTTTTATGAAAAGCAAAAAGGTAAAATTTTACTCAATCAAGAAGATATTAGCACTTTTACTATAGAAAGCTTACATGCTAAAATAGGACTTGTAACGCAAAATATTTATCTTTTTAATGATAGCTTTGCTGCAAATATTGCTTATAGTGAAGAGTTAGAAGAAGAAAAAGTCGTTCAAGCTTTAAAATTGGCCAATGCTTGTGAATTTGTTAAGGAAATGGGCGGGATTTGGGCTGAAGTGAAAGAACATGGTAAAAACTTAAGTGGAGGACAAAAACAAAGAATAGCAATCGCTAGAGCTTTATATAAAAATCCTGATGTGCTTATTTTTGATGAAGCAACTTCAGCTTTGGATAATGAAAGTGAAAAAGCAATAGTTAAAACTATAGAAAATTTAAAACAAGACAGATTGATTTTAGTGGTTGCACATCGTTTAAGCACTATAGAAAATGCAGATAAAATAGTAGTATTGGATAAGGGCAAGGTATTGGCAATAGGTAAAGATGAAGAGCTTTTACAAACTTGTTCTTTATATCAAAAATTTAAAAGCAAAGAAAAAACAAAGCCTAGCTTTAGTTAATTTTAGTTAGAATTTCAAAAAGGATTAAAAAATGGCTTATGAAATGATAAAACCTTTACTTTTTAAGTTAAACCCTGAGCATGTACATACTTTGGTTGAATATAGCTTAAGAGCTTTAAGTGCTAGTTTTCCAGGATCTTTAAGTTTTTTAGCACATAAATATATAGTTGATGATGAGAGTTTAAGGCAAAATTTACTTGGACTTGATTTTAATAATCCTGTGGGTTTAGCAGGGGGCTTTGATAAAAATGCCACTATGATAAGACCTTTGAGTGCTTTAGGATTTGGCTTTTTGGAAGTGGGAACTTTTACTCCAAAACCTCAAGAAGGCAATGAAAAACCACGCCTATTTAGACTTGTAAAACAAGAAAGTATACAAAATGCTATGGGTTTTAACAACGAAGGTGCTGAAAAGATCGCTTTAAGACTTGTAAAAACTTATCCTTTCGTTTTACCTTTAGGGGTAAATATAGGGAAAAATAAAATCACTCCAAATGACAAAGCTTTGGAGGATTATTTTACTTTATTTAGAGATTTTAAGGATTTGTGTGATTATTTTATCGTTAATATCTCATCTCCTAATACTAAAAATTTAAGAGAGTTACAAAATGATGATTTTTTAAATACCTTGCTTGAAGAAGCCAAAAAAATTACTTCTAAGCCTATTTTGATAAAAATTGCTCCTGATATGAAAATAGATGATGCTTTAAATTTATGTGAAAATGCTATTAAAAAAGGTGCAGATGGGTTTATATTAGCCAATACTAGTGTTGATTATAGCTTACTAGATAATAATCGTACTTTTGGTGGTATTAGTGGAAGGTTGATTACAGAAAAAAGTGGTATTTTTTTCAAAGAAGTAGCTAAAATTCTTTTTGGCAAAACCTTGCTTATTGCAAGTGGAGGGATTGATAGTGCTGATATTGCTTATGAGCGTATTAAAAATGGGGCTAATTTGGTGCAAGTTTATACAGCTTTGATTTTTAAAGGTCCTTCTTTGGTAAAAAATATCAATCAAAATCTTATAGAGCTTTTAAGAAAAGATGGTTTTTTACACATTAGCGAAGCTGTTGGGGTAAATTTAAAATGATTGCTTATGAAAAAATTCAATTAAAAAACAAGCTTGAAGTTTATGCTTTGCCTGTAAATAAAAATAGCGATGTGATTAGCGTTGATATTTTTTATAAAGTGGGTTCAAGAAATGAGATCATGGGAAAAAGCGGCATAGCTCATATGCTAGAACATTTAAATTTTAAAAGTACTAAAAATTTAAAAGCTGGCGAATTTGATGAGATTGTTAAGGGTTTTGGTGGTGTGGATAATGCAAGCACAGGTTTTGACTATACTCATTATTATATTAAATGTGCGAAGAAAAATTTAGATAAAGCTTTGGAACTTTTTGCAGAACTTATGGAGAATTTAAATTTAAAAGATGAAGAATTTCAGCCTGAAAGAGCAGTGGTTTTAGAAGAGCGTAGATGGAGAACAGATAATAATCCTTTGGGATATCTTTATTTTAGGCTTTTTAATCACGCATTTATGTATCATCCTTATCATTGGACTCCTATAGGTTTTTTTAAAGATATAGAAAATTGGAGTATTGAAGATATTAAAGAATTTCATAGTATTTATTATCAACCTAAAAATGCGATTTTACTTGTAAGTGGCGATATAGAAAGTAAAGAAGTTTTTGAGCTTTCAAAAAAACATTTTGAAAAGATTAAAAATACTAAGACTATACCTAAAATTCACACAAAAGAGCCTAAGCAAGATGGAGCAAAAAAAATATATTTGCATAAAAACTCAGATACTGAACTATTAGCCCTTGCTTATAAAATTCCAAATTTCAAGCACAAAGATATACCTGCTTTAAATGCTTTATCCGAGCTTTTAGGAAGTGGGAAAAGTTCTTTAATGAGTGAAATTTTGATTGATAAATTAAATTTAATCAATGATTATTATGCTTATGTTAATGATTGTATAGATGACAATTTATTTATTTTTATTTGTAATTGTAATCCCAATGTTAATGCAGAAAAAGTAGAAAAAGAACTTTTAAAAATCATTGATAAACTTAAAATGGGTAAAATTTCTCAAAAAGATTTGCAAAGAGTGAAAAATAATGTCAAAAGCGATTTTATTTTCTCACTTAACAATGCTAGTGCAGTGGCAAATATTTATGGTTCATATCTAGCAAGAGGAGATATCAATCCTTTGTTAAATTATGAGAAAGATATACAAAATTTGGAATTAAAAGATTTGATTTCTTGTGCTAAAAAATATTTTATTCAAGAAAATTCAACTACGGTAATTCTAAGAAAGGATTCAAATGGATAAAAATATTATTATTGGGGCAATGACGGCCCTTATTACACCGTTTAAAAATGGAAAAGTTGATGAGCAAAGTTATGCAAGATTGATTAAAAGGCAAATAGAAAATGGCATCGATGCAGTAGTTCCAGTAGGAACAACAGGAGAAAGTGCAACTTTAACCCATGAAGAACATAGAACTTGCATAGAAATAGCCGTTGAGACTTGTAAAGGAACTAAAGTTAAGGTTTTAGCAGGTGCGGGAAGTAATGCAACTCATGAGGCAGTGGGTTTGGCTAAATTTGCTAAAGAGCATGGTGCTGATGGGATTTTAAGTGTGGTACCGTATTATAATAAACCTACGCAACAAGGACTTTACGAGCATTATAAGGCTATTGCGCAAAGTGTAGATATTCCTGTGCTTTTATATAATGTTCCAGGAAGAACAGGTTGTGAAATTTCAACGGATACTATTATCAAGCTTTTTAGAGATTGTGAAAATATTTATGGAGTAAAAGAAGCGAGTGGAAATATCGATAAGTGTGTGGATTTGCTTGCACACGAACCTAGAATGATGCTTATTTCAGGGGAAGATGCGATCAATTATCCTATACTTTCAAATGGTGGAAAGGGAGTGATTTCAGTAACTTCAAATTTATTACCCGATATGATTAGCGCTTTAACTCATTTTGCTTTAGATGAAAATTATAAAGAAGCTAAAAAAATCAATGATGAGCTTTATAATATCAATAAAATTTTATTTTGCGAAAGTAATCCTATTCCTATTAAAACGGCTATGTATTTAGCTGGATTGATAGAAAGTTTGGAATTTAGACTTCCTCTTTGTTCTCCAAGTAAGGAAAATTTTGCTAAAATTGAAGAAGTGATGAAAAAATATAAGATCAAAGGATTTTAATGAATACAGAATTTCAAGGAAAAACTTTAGTGATTAGCGGTGGAACTCGCGGGATAGGCAAAGCTATAGTTTATGAATTTGCTAAAGTGGGTGCAAATATAGCTTTTACTTATAATTCTAATGCGCAAATTGCTGATGAAATGGTTCAAGATTTGGAGAAAAATTATAAAATCAAAGCTAGAGCTTATGAGTTTAATATCTTAGAACCTGAAACCTATAAAGAACTTTTTGAAAAAATTGATGTGGATTTTGATAGAGTGGATTATTTTATCTCAAATGCTATCATTTCAGGACGTGCGGTTGTAGGTGGCTATACTAAATTTATGAAGTTAAAACCAAAGGGAATTAATAACATTTTTACAGCCACAGTAAATGCTTTTGTTGTGGGCGCACAAGAAGCAGCTAAAAGGATGGAAAAAGTAGGGGGTGGAAGCATTATTTCTATCTCATCTACAGGAAATTTAGTGTATATAGAAAATTATTCAGGTCATGGTACAGCAAAAGCCGCTGTAGAAGCTATGGCAAGATATGCGGCTACTGAACTTGGAGAAAAAAATATCCGTGTAAATGTCGTAAGTGGTGGGCCTGTTGAAACTGATGCTTTAAGAGCTTTTACAAATTATGAAGAAGTAAAACAGGCTACTATAAATTTAAGCCCTTTAAATCGCATGGGGCAGCCTGAAGATTTGGCTGGAGCATGTCTTTTTCTTTGTTCAAGTAAGGCAAGTTGGGTGACAGGACATACTTTCATCGTTGATGGTGGTACAACTTTTAAATAAAAATTAAGAAAAATCAATGGATTTTTCTTAAAAATGTTTTTCAATCAAGTTTTAATTTCCACCCTAAAAAAACACTTAATAATGCAAGTAAAAAAATAAAATTTAAAGTCCAATTACCAAAACCTATAAAACCTATAGATAATACGCTGTAAAAAAATCCTCCTACAGCTGAATAAATACAAATCGTACTTAAAGATCCATTTTCTGCCATTTTTTTACATGGGCAGATTTTATAAAATTTTTTATCATTAAATTGATTTTTCTTTTTATTTCCCAAAAATAAACCAAAAAGGGCAAAAAGATTTAAAAAAATAAAAGCATATAATAAAATTTGATCTAATTCCATTTTAATATACCTTAAAAATATCTAAGCCAAGAGGGTAGATGGACTTGCTCTTCTTTTAAAGTAGTTTCTTGTCCATGTCCTGGCAAAAGTTTAAAATCTTCTTTGTAAGTCATAACTTTTTCTAAGCTTTGTTTCATTAAATTTGCATCTGAATAAGGAAAATCCCATCTTCCTATGCTTCTATAAAATAAAAAATCTCCACTAAACATGATATTTTTACCTACAATTTCTATCATAGTGCAACCTGGTGTATGTCCTGGTAAAAAGTGAAATTTAAAGTCAAGTCCGCCTATAGAAATGATATTTTCATCATCAATCAAATAATTCGCTTTGCTAGGCATAAAACCTTGATTAAAAGGATCTTCAAGCATAAAAGTATCATTTTTATGAATATAAATGGGGATTTGATAGGCTTGTTTTACTTTTTCATTATCCCAAACATGATCGTAATGTCCGTGAGTGTTTAAAATCGCTAAAGGATTTTTTACATGTTTTTTGATGAAATTTAGCGCATCAAAACCAGGATCAATTATAATTTCTCCATGCTCACCAAATAAAATATAACAATTTGTCTCATAAGCTCCACAAGCTTGTTTGATAATTTGCATTTTTTGCCTCTTTAATAAAAAATTTGCCTTAAATAAATATAATTATACATTAAATTTTTAAAAGGCAAGCTTTATGGATTGGCAAAAGATTACGGAAAAAATGTGTGATTTTATACAAGAAAAAGTGAAAAATTCTCAAAGTCAAGGTGTGGTTTTGGGGCTTAGTGGCGGGATTGATTCTGCTTTGGTAGCAACGCTTTGTAAAAGAGCTTTAAAAGAGAATGTTTTTGCTCTTTTAATGCCAACTCAAATTTCAAACAAAGCCAATCTTGAAGATGCTTTAAGGCTTTGTGCGGATTTAAATCTTGAATATAAAATCATAGAAATTCAAAGCATTTTAGATGCTTTTATAAAGCAAAGTGAAAATACCACTCTAGTATCTTTGGGAAATTTTGCAGCGCGTATTAGAATGAGTTTGCTTTATGATTATTCTGCTTTGAAAAATTCTTTAGTCATAGGCACTTCTAATAAAAGCGAATTGCTTTTAGGTTATGGTACGATTTATGGGGATTTAGCTTGTGCTTTTAATCCTATAGGATCGCTTTATAAAAGTGAAATTTATGCCTTAGCAAAATACCTTAACTTGCATGAAAATTTCATCAAAAAAGCTCCAAGTGCGGATCTTTGGGAAAATCAAAGTGATGAGGCGGATTTAGGTTTTTCTTATGCAAAAATCGATGAAGGTTTAAAAGCTTTAGAAACTAATGATGAAAAACTTTTAAGAACGCTTGATCCTTCTTTGATTGCTATGTTAAAAAATCGCATGCAAAAAAATGCTTTTAAGGGAAAAATGCCTGAAATTTTGGAAATTTAAACAATGAATGAAGAAAAAAATTATGAACTTTGGCTTGATAATTATTTTTTTAAGCCCAATTTTTGGCAAAAATGCCTTGCTTTTATACTTTTACCTTTAAGTGTGCTTTATGCTTTTTTTGCGATTTTAAATACTTTTTTTCGTAAAAAAATAGTTTTTAAAAAGCCTGTTATTAGCGTTGGTAATTTAAGTTTTGGAGGTAATGGAAAAACCCCGCTTTGTAAAGCTATAGCAAGGGAATTTGATGGCGTTTTTATAGTACTTAGGGGCTATAAAAGAAAGTCTAAAGGTTTGTTTGTTGTTAAAAATCAAAATGAAATTTTATGCACCTTAGTACAAAGTGGCGATGAAGCTATGGAGTATGCTTTTGAAGAAAATATCAAAGGTGTGATTGTGAGTGAAGATAGAGTAAAAGGTATTGAAAAAGCCTTTGAATTGGGAGCTAAAATCGTTGTACTCGATGATGCTTTTTCTAAATTTCATATTAAAAAATTTGATATTTTGCTTGAAAGCAAAATCAAACCTTATTTTGATTTTACTTTACCAAGTGGAGCTTATCGTTTGCCAAAATTTTATGAAAAAAGGGCTGATTTTATTGCATTAGAAGGCAGGGATTTTGTGCGTTATTCTTTTGTAAAAGAAAATCCAAAGGCTGTTTTGGCAACTGCTATTGCTAAACCTTTTAGATTGTATGAGCATTTTATCAAAGCAAGGGCTTGTTATTTTTTTAAAGATCATTATGAGTTTAAAAAAGAAGAATTAGAAAATTTGCTAAAAAAACATAATTGCGATACACTAATGCTTACTTTTAAGGATTTTGTTAAAGTTAAAGATTTTGGTTTTAAATGTCAAATTATAGAATTAAATATAGAATTAAAAGATTCATTAAGGGAAAAAATAAAAACTTATATCAAGGAGTTTGAGCAATGAAATTAGTCGAGAGTAGAAATGTAAATAATGTATCAAGTTTTAAGGAAGCTTTGATTAACCCAAACGCCCCAGAAGGAGGGCTTTACTCGCCTTTAAATTTGCCTATTTTTGAAGGAGAAAAATATGCCAATTTGTCTTATAAAGATTTTGCTTTAAAGCTTATAGAAAGTTTTGGTTTTGGCGAAGAAGAGCTTTTTAAAAAGGCTTTGAAAAGTTACGAAAGCTTTGATGATAAAAATACACCTATTTCTTTGCAAAAAATCTCTGAAAAAACCTATATTAACGAGCTTTGGCATGGGCCTACAAGAGCTTTTAAAGATATGGCTTTACAGCCTTTTGGCGTGCTTTTAAGCGAATTTTCAAAGGATAAAAATATTTTAATTATTTGTGCTACGAGCGGCGATACAGGACCTGCAACCCTAAAAAGCTTTGAAAATGCAAAAAATGTTAAAGTAGCTTGTATGTATCCAAAAGGTGGCACAAGTGGAGTTCAAGAGTTGCAAATGCGAGCTTTAGATAAGGATAATTTGAAAGTTTTTGCTATAGATGAGGATTTTGACGCAGCGCAACGCACTTTAAAAGAATTGCTTTTTTCAAAAGATTTTCAAAACAAAATTAAAGCTTTAAATTATGAGCTTTGCGCAGCGAATTCTGTAAATTTTGGGCGTATTTTATTTCAGATTATTTATCATTATTATGCGAGTTTAAAACTTTTTAATGAGTTTTTAGAAGAAGTACAAATCATTGTTCCAAGTGGAAATTTTGGCAATGCTTTAGGAGCTTTTTATGCTAAAAAAATGGGAGCTAAAATTTCAAAAATCAAAATCGCTTCAAATGTGAATAATATTTTGAGTGAATTTTTTAATCATGGCGTTTATGATTTGCGTGAAAAAAGTCTTAAGAAGACTATTTCTCCAGCTATGGATATACTTATTTCATCTAATATCGAAAGACTTTTGTTTGCGAAATTTAAAGATAAAAGAACCAAAGAACTGATGAATTTGTTGAAAAATGAGAGATATTTTAAACTTGAAAAAGAAGAATTGCAAAGTTTACAAGAAGATTTTGAGGCGGATTTTTGCACCGATGAAGAATGTATGCAATTTATCAAACAAAGCAAGATTTTAATCGATCCGCACACCGCAACTTGTTTTAAAATGCTTGATCCTTTAAAACCTAGCATTATTACCTCTACAGCAGAATGGACAAAATTTACTCCAAGTATGATAAAAGCTTTATACGATAGGGATTCTAAGAATGAAAAAGAAGATTTAAAATTTATAGCTAAAGAGTTTAATGTCCAAGTTAAAGATGAAATTTTGGCTTTATTTGACTTGAAAAATAGCGATGAAAAGGTATTTGAAGCCAAAAATATAAAAAAAGAAATTTTAGATTGGATGCAAAAATGATTATTATCCCTGCAAGATTAAAATCAAGTCGTTTTCATGAGAAAATTTTATGTGATGTAGGTGGAGTGCCTATGTTTGTGGCTACTGCAAGAAGGGTAAGTAGTGTGGATGAAGTTTGTATAGCTTTAGATGATGAAAAGGTTTTAAGTATCGCTAAAGAATATGGTTTAAATGCAGTTTTAACAAGCAAAAATCATGAAAGCGGTACGGATAGGATTAATGAAGCTTGTAAGAAACTATCTTTAAAAGATGATGAGATTATTATCAATGTCCAAGCTGATGAGCCTTTTATAGAATGTGAAAATTTATTAAAATTTAAAGAATTTGCAAGTTCTTGCTTGGATAAAAAAGCTTTTATGGCGAGTTGTTATAAAAAAATCACTCAAGAAGAAGCTATGGATTCTAATTTGGTTAAAGTGCTTTGCGATAAAGAAGGATATGCTTTGTATTTTTCAAGAGCTAAAATCCCTTATGAAAGAGAAAATTACGAGGAAAGTTTTAAAGGGCATTTAGGCATTTATGCTTATAGTGTAAAAGCTTTAAGAGAGTTTTGTTCTTTATTAAGTTCTGCACTTGAAAGAGCGGAAAAATTAGAGCAATTAAGAGCTATAGAAAATGGTAAAAAAATCAAAATGCTTGAAATTTCAACAACAAGCATGGGGATTGATACCAAAGAAGACTATGAAAAGGCTTTAAAAATTTATTTAGAAAAATAACTCCACCCCAAAACGGAACAGATTTTGCTTATATTATTTTAATATATTTAGATTGAAGGCAGAAAAATCTAAATCAAGGAATTAATATGAGTATCTTTAGCATCAATGATAACTCAAACTATGGTTCTATACTTTCACAAGCAAAAGCTAATAAAGAAAGTAAAGAAAATTCTAAAATAAGTTTTACTAATGCTTTTTTAAAACAAAATGCTAGTAAATTAAATGAAATTCAAAATGCAAATTCACAAACTCTAGCAAGAAGTGAAGTATTAAATTCTACTAATACAACAAATACCAGCAATAATACTAATTTTAGTATAAGTAGTAAGACAAGTTCTCCTAACTATGATATATCAAGTGAATTTAAAAACTCTATTTATACTCTAAAATATAAACAAACAGATTTAAGCACTGATACAGCCTATGGTTATAGTGTAGATAAAGATGGTTATATGGGAAGTGATTTTAACAAAGCCGCAGGATTACCTGAAGATTTTAAGATACATAAATCTACTTTGGATGAGATAGAGAG
>NZ_MJXJ01000007.1:0-112810 GCF_001762735.1 Campylobacter sp. BCW_6461
GGAACAGATTTTGCTTATATTATTTTAATATATTTAGATTGAAGGCAGAAAAATCTAAATCAAGGAATTAATATGAGTATCTTTAGCATCAATGATAACTCAAACTATGGTTCTATACTTTCACAAGCAAAAGCTAATAAAGAAAGTAAAGAAAATTCTAAAATAAGTTTTACTAATGCTTTTTTAAAACAAAATGCTAGTAAATTAAATGAAATTCAAAATGCAAATTCACAAACTCTAGCAAGAAGTGAAGTATTAAATTCTACTAATACAACAAATACCAGCAATAATACTAATTTTAGTATAAGTAGTAAGACAAGTTCTCCTAACTATGATATATCAAGTGAATTTAAAAACTCTATTTATACTCTAAAATATAAACAAACAGATTTAAGCACTGATACAGCCTATGGTTATAGTGTAGATAAAGATGGTTATATGGGAAGTGATTTTAACAAAGCCGCAGGATTACCTGAAGATTTTAAGATACATAAATCTACTTTGGATGAGATAGAGAGATTTAATCAACATAATATGGCTAGTGAAACCAGTGGAAACTATTATGATAGTTTTGATATGGCTTCTATTGTTAAATCCTATTATAATAGCTTTAATCAAGTAATAAGTGCATTTCCAAATGATAAAACAAGTTTTAGCGAAGCTGATTTAGAGCAATTACCAAAAGGACTAAATGATGGTTGCAATGAAAACAAAGAATATATTGTAACACATATATTTAACGCAGAACAATTTCACGAAGCACAAGCGATTAAGTATTCTACTATGAATTTGGGTATGAACCTTATGAAACTTGACTTTTCTCCACAAAGCATGGAGCAAGGACCTTCAAATGAAGGTGAATTTAATCCTGATATGTCAGTTTATCCACAAAATGAAGATGGAAGTTATTCTAAAGAAGCTTTATTTATGAGTTTTTTAAAGTCTTATTCGCCTATTCCATCTCCAAATCAAGTTGTTTTTAGTCCTGAAGCAAAAGTTTTAGAAGCAAAATTTGAGCAAGAAATGAAAGCAAATCCTTCTTTCGATGTTTCACTAGATGACATTATGACAGGCAAAGTTGATTTTGCAAGTTTGTTAAAAGGTTATGCACAAGATGGCTGGCTTGATGCAGATATATATGCAATGGAAAAAGGAGTTGCTTGGCAAAATACAAGTATAGGCTATGGTGGAGCTTGGTTTGATAATCAGTTTAATCAAGCAAAGGCTAATGGCTGGAAAGCAAGCAGTGAAAGTATAAATTCTTATGTTGGTTCTATAATGGATAGATTAAATAATCTTATAGGACAAACTAGGGTTTAGAAGTTTTAATTTTTTAAGTTTGAAATAAATTGCTAATAACAAAATAAGATAAAATTAGTATAATTTTTTTACAAAAAATTTTGAAAGGAAATTATGAAAAAAATTATTTTGATTTTTATCTCTTTTTTTGCTTTAAATTTGAGTGCAAAAGATTTGGTTGTAGGAATGGAGCTTGGATATCCGCCTTTTGAAATGAGCGATAAAACAGGCAAAGCAAGTGGAATTAGCGTGGATTTTTTAGAAGCTTTTGCAAAGAAAAACGGCTATAAACTTGTAGTAAAAAATATCGCTTGGGATGGTTTAATACCTGCTTTAAAAACAGCCAAGATAGATCTTATTATGTCCTCTATGACAATTACCGATGAGAGAAAGAAAGTGGTGGATTTTAGCATTCCTTATGCTAAGGCAAATTTGGCTATTTTAACTCCTTTGAACTCTGATATTACAAATATCAAAGATTTAGATAAAAAGGGCAAAGTTTTGGCTTTAAAGCGTGGTTCTACAGGGCATTTATATGCGGTTAAAAATTTAAAAAATGCAACTATTAATTTATTTGATAAAGAAAATGCTGCTATTTTGGAAGTGATTCAAGGCAAGGCTGATGGATTTTTTTATGATCAACTTACGATTTATCGGACTTGGCAAAAACATCAAGATACAACCAGAGCCATTTTAGCGCCTTTTCAAGAAAATCCTGAGTTTTGGGGTATAGCAGTACAAAAAGGCAATGCAGAACTTAAAAAAGAGCTTGATGAATTTATTGCAGAAAGCAAAAAAGATGGGCTTTTTGATTCTTTAGGAGAGAAATATCTTAAAGATGTTAAAGATACTTTTAAAAAGAATAATTTAGAATTCTTTTTCTAAGAAGGATTTTCCTTCTTAGGTTACAAAGCTTTCCACAAGCCTTTGCACTAGCAAATTCCATCCATCCACTAATACAAAAATTAAGAGTTTAAAAGGTAAAGAGATCATAGTAGGAGGTAGCATCATCATACCCATAGCCATTAAAACTGAGCTTACAACCATATCTATGACTAAAAAGGGTAGGTAGATTAAAAACCCTATTTCAAAAGCGGTTTTAAGCTCTGAAATCATAAAAGCAGGAACTAAAACCGTAAGGGGAACATCATCTATGGTTTTGGGATTGGGTAGATTGCGTATGCGATAAAAAAGGGCTAAATCTTTTTCTCGAGTATTTTTAAGCATAAAATCTTTAAAAGGCTTTGCTCCTTTTATAAAAGCCTCTTCATAGCCTATTTTTTCTGCTAAATAAGGTTTTATACCTTCATTATAGGATTTTGTAGCTACAGGTTCCATGATAAAAAAAGTTAAAATTAAAGCCAAGGTTACTAAAATAGTGTTAGGTGGCATACTTTGCGTCCCCATAGCTTGTCGCAAAAATGAAAATACCACAATAAGACGCAAGAAAGAAGTCATAACAAAAACTATACTTGGAGCGAGCGCAAGTATGGTTAAAACAATCACTATATTTAAAGTAGTAACAAGCTGATTAGGTGTATTGGGTGCACTTAAGCTTAAATTTACTGTAGGGATAGTTGCCTCAGCAGCAAATAAGCTCATGCTTAAAAGTAAAAATAATAATATTTTTTTCAAAATTTAAAAACCTTTTTTTTGTTTTTTATTAAAGAAATTTAAATTTTATCTTTTGATGACTAAAAACTAGTTTAAGGGTATTAGGATTTTAACTTTAAACTGCTAAAATAGTCTTTTAGACTTCTTAATAACAAAGGTAAAAAATGAAAACTTCTATTTTGATTTTAGCGGCAGGATTAGGCACTAGAATGAAATCACAAAAGCCAAAGGTTTTGCAAGAGCTTTGTCAAAAAAGTATGATTTTACACATTTTAAAAAAGGCTTTTGCTTTAAGTGATGATGTAAGTGTAGTTTTATCGCATCAAAAAGAACGCGTTGAAAAAGAAATTTTAGAATATTTTCCAAAAACACAAATTTTAGAGCAAGACTTGCAAAATTATCCAGGAACTGCGGGAGCTTTAAGGGGGTTTGAGCCTAAAAATGAAAGAGTGTTGATTCTTTGTGGCGATATGCCTTTGGTTGAGCAAACAAGTTTGGAAGCTTTGTTGAGTAATAATGCAAAATTAAATCTAGCAGTTTTTAAAGCAAGAGATCCTAAAAGTTATGGCAGAGTGGTGATAAAAAACGATAGCGTTGAAAAAATTGTTGAATTTAAAGATGCAAATACACAAGAAAAAGAGATAAATACTTGCAATGCTGGGGTTTATGTGATTGACTCTAGGCTTTTAAAAGAGCTTTTACCTTTGATTGATAACAATAATGCGGCAAAAGAGTATTATTTAACCGACATTGTAAAACTAGCAAAAGAAAAAGATGTGATGATTAAAGCGGTTTTTGTAGATGAAGATGAATTTATGGGGATTAATGATAAATTTGAACTCAGTATAGCTGAAAATTTCATGCAAGAAAAAATTAAAAAATACTGGATGCAACAGGGTGTGATTTTTCATTTACCGCAAAGCACTTTTATAGGTGCAGATGTTGAATTTGTAGGTGAATGTGAAGTATATGAAAATGTAAGGATAGAGGGCAAAAGTAAGATTATAAACTCTATCATTAAAAGTTCAAGCGTGATAGAAAATTCCATCGTAGAAAATAGCGATGTAGGGCCTTTGGCACATTTGCGTCCAAATTGTGAGTTAAAAAACACTCATATAGGAAATTTTGTAGAATGCAAAAATGCAAAGTTAAATACCGTAAAAGCAGGGCATTTGAGCTATTTAGGAGATTGTGAGATAGATAGTGGAACCAATATAGGCTGTGGGACTATCACTTGTAATTATGATGGGGTAAAAAAGTATAAAACCATCATAGGAAAAAATGTTTTTGTAGGTTCGGATACGCAATTTATCGCACCTGTAAAAATCGAAGATGAAGTGATCATAGCAGCAGGAAGCACAGTAAGTGTCAATGTAGAAAAGGGTGCTTTGTTTATCAATAGAGCAGGGCATAAAATGATAAAAGATTATTATTATAAGAAATTTCAAAAATGAAAACCATACTTTTAGCCATTAGCGGTAGTATAGCTTTTTATAAATCTTATGAGCTTATTTCTTTGTTTAAAAAAGAAGGCTTTAGGGTAAAAGTTTTGCTTTCTAATGGTTTGTTAAAATTTGCTAGCAAAATGAGTTTTGAAGCCTTGGTTGATGAAGTTTTATGTGAGGAAAATGAAAGTTGGCAAAATTCAAACAATCACATAGCTTTTAGCAAGGATGTAGACCTTGTTTTGTTTGCCCCTGCAAGTGTTAATTCTATCAATAAACTTGCTTTTGGTATAGCGGATAATCTTTTTATCCAAACCTTAATCGCAGCAAATAAACCTCTTATCATAGCTCCTGCGGCAAATACAAATATGTTTCATCATTTTAGCACGCGAAATTCTTTAAAGATACTTAAAGAAAATAAAGCTTTGATTATAGAGCCTATTTGTAAAGTTTTAGCTTGTAAAGATGAAGGCGTAGGAGCCTTAGCTGAAGTTAAGGATATTTTTAATATCACCAAAAGAGAGCTTTTAAAAGAAAAGTTTTGGTGCGATAAAAGTGTAGTTATCACAGGTGGCGGCACAAAAGAAAAGATCGATGATGTGCGTTGTGTGAGTAATTTTTCAAGTGGAAAAATGGCAAAGGCCATAGCTGACGCTTTTTATTTTTTAGGAGCTAGGGTAAAACTTTTAAGCTCTGTGGAATTTGATACGCCTTATGAGCTTTGCAAATTTGAAAGTTCTAAGGATCTAAAGGAGCTTTTGGATAAAAATTTAAATCATGACTTTTTGATTATGACGGCTGCGGTGAGTGATTTTATCCCTCAAAGTGTAAAAGGGAAAATTAAAAAAAATGAGCATTTGCAGGGTTTAAATTTGCATCTATCTTTAAATGAAGATTTGCTTAAAACTTGCAAATTTCAAGGCAAAAAGATAGGTTTTAAGATGGAATTTGATTCTCAAAATGCCTTAGAAAATGCGAAAAAATCTTTAAAAGATAAGCAACTTGATATGGTTTGTCTTAATATCATTGATCAAAAAAATTATTTTGGAAGCGATCAAAATGAGCTTTATTTTATCACTTTAAACAATGAAAATAAAAGCACTTTGCAAAGCAAAGAAAAATTGGCATTTGAATTAGTAAAATGGTGTGAAAAATTATGAGTATGATTAATTCTACCTTACCTATACAAATGAAAGTTTTAGCTAAATCAGGTTATGGACATTATACGCTTTTATTAAATCATAAAAAGATTCAAACCAAAAGCATGATAGAGCTTGAAATTGGTGCTGAATATTTAGCTGAACTTTATATGCAAAATGGTGGAGTTATACAATTTAAACATCTTTCAAAGCGTCCTAATTTTAAACCTTTTGAAGAGGGATTGGCTTTGATAATCGCTATGTTAGAGGATAAAATTTCTTATAAAAAATTCATTATACAAAATCTTTTAGATTGTAAAGATATAGAGCGTTATCAGATATTAAAAGAAATGCTTTTTGCAAGTTTTGAAAATATTTATCATATTCCTTTTAACTTTGAAAATAAATCTTGCTTGTTTCAAATGCGTAAAAGAGCAAAATATTTAGAAATTTACTTATATTTTAGTGTTTTTGGAGCTTTAAAAATTTTAATAGACTCGCAAGGCATTAGTGTTTTTACACCTTTTGCCAAGGTGCAAAAATTTTTAAACGAACATTTAGATTTTAATGTATCGCAAGAAAACAAGATTGAACCTTTGTTTGTTTTCAAAAGGCTTTTTGATTTTAAAGGATGAAAAATGAATGAATTAAAACATCTTGCTGTTGTTATGGATGGCAATAGGCGCTGGGCTAGAGCTAAGGGTTTTTTGGCAAAGCTTGGATATTCCCAAGGAGTCAAAACTATGCAAAAATTGATGGAAGTTTGCATGGAAGAAAATATTTCAAATTTAAGCCTTTTTGCTTTTAGTACGGAAAATTGGAAGCGTCCTAAAGATGAAATTGATTTTATCTTTGAACTTTTAGATCGTTGTTTAGATGAAGCTTTAGAAAAATTTGAAAAAAATAATGTGCGTTTAAGAGCTATAGGTGATTTATCGCGCTTGGAAGATAAAGTAAGAGAAAAAATTACCTTAGTTGAAGAAAAAACAAAGCATTGTGACGCACTTTGTGTTAATTTGGCTATAAGTTATGGTGCAAGAGATGAGATTATAAGAGCTGCTAAGCGTGTGATTGAAAAAAAACTTGAGCTAAATGAAGAAAATTTAACGCAAAATTTAGATTTACCTTTAGATGTGGATTTGATGCTTCGCGTTGGAAACGCTAAAAGACTTTCAAATTTCTTACTTTGGCAGTGTTCATATGCTGAAATTTATTTTAGTGAAACTTTATTTCCATCTCTTACCAAGAGAGAATTTAAAAGGATTATTAAAGAATTTAGAAATAGAGAAAGAACTTTTGGAAAATGATATTTTTCATAATAATTCTAGGGGCTTGTTTGGGTTCTTTTTGCACAAGTTTGGCAAGTAGGATAATTGAAAAAAAGCCCTTTTTTATCTCGCGCTCTTTTTGTTTTTCTTGTGATACAAAATTAAAATACTATGAAATTATTCCTATTTTTTCTTATATTTTTTTAAAGGCAAAATGTCAAACTTGTAAATGTCATTTGCCTATTTCTTTGTTAATCAATGAAATTTTAGGCGCAATTTTGCTTATTTTGGTTTATTCTTTAAGTCAAAATTTTTATGATTTTTTATTTTTATCTCTATTTTTATTTAATCTTTTCTTACTTTCTTTAATTGATATTAAACTCAAAGCCGTACCACAAATTTTACTTTGGAGTGCTTTTTTATTTGCTTTTTTTTACGCCTTTAGGGAGAGTGAAATTTTACATTTTTTGATTTTTAAAGAGTTTAGTGGAGGTTTTTTACTAAATGCTTTTAGTTTTGGAGGATTTGTTTTTTTATTAAAAAGTTTGGTTTTTTTTCTAATGAATTTCCAAAAAAAAGATGAAATTTTAGAAAATTTGGGTGATGCTGATATTATTATTATGTCTTGTATAGGTGGAATTTTAGGTTTTGAGTATGGATTTTTAGTATTATTTATAGCTTCTATTTTGACTTTGCCTTTTTTTATTTTTTTTAGAATTAAAGCAATAAAAGAGCAAGAACTTGCTATGATACCCTTTTTAAATATCGCTTTTGTGGCAGTTTTATTTTATAAAAACTTAGGATTATTCTAATGAAGCTTAGTTTAAGATATGTTTTAAATCAATTTTTAAGTACGAATTTGTCTATATTTTTCGTACTTTTTGCTATTGTATCTATGGTGTTTTTTATTCAACTTGCAAAACTTACTTCAAGCATAGAGATTAGTTTTTTGGATCTTTTAAAGCTTTATGGGTTTATGTTGCCTAGAATTTTAATTTTTACCTTGCCTATATCTTTTTTTATTTCTTTAACTTTGGCTTTGTTTAGGCTTTCTAAGGAAAATGAAAGCATAGTACTTTTTACTTTGGGATTTTCACCAATGATTTTGGCAAAATTTTTCCTTAAAATTGCAAGCTTGATTAGTGCTTTTATGCTTGTTGTGGCTTTGGTAATGATACCTATAGTATTTGAACTTCAGGATAACTTTGTAAACTATAAAAGCACTCAAGTGAAATTTAACTACAAAACAGGAGAATTTGGACAAAAATTTTTAGACTGGATGATTTTTATAGAAAAACAAGATAGTGATAAGTATGAAAACATAATTATGTATCGCCCTAAACATAAAGCAGATGATAAAGAACAACTTATCATAGCCAAAGAAGCGCATGTGCAAAGAAAAGATGATAGCTTTGCTTTTAGCTTGAATCAAGGCAAAATGTATAATTTTGAGCAAGGTCAAAGTATTTTTAGTGGAGAATTTGACACTTTAGTAGTAAATACTCAGTTTAATACAGACAATCTTCAAACAAAGAAATTTTATGAATACTGGAATGATTTAAACGAAAATCCACAAAGAGCAAGAGAATTTGTGATTTATACAACTATAGCCTTGTTTCCACTTGCTAGTACGCTTTTTGCGCTTTGTTTTGGTTTGGTTACTTATCGTTATGAAAAAGGCTATGTGTATTTAGGTATGTTTGGAGTGATTGCTATATATTTTGGACTTTTAAGTTCTTTTTCTCAACCTCCAATTTTGGCTTGCCTTGGAATTTTTTCTTTAAGTTTATTTGTTTCGGCTTATTGTTTTAAGAAAATGATTTTGAGTCGTTATTGATGAAAATAAAAATTATATTTTCTTATGATGGCACTGCTTTTTTAGGTTCTGCTACTCAGCCTCATAAAAAAGGTGTTCAAGATGCTTTAAGTGGGGCCTTATCGCATTTGGGTATTTTTTCACCTCTTTTGATGGCTTCTCGTACAGATAAAGGAGTACATGCAAGCTATGCTGTAGCTAGTGTGGAGTGTGGAGATTATTTTACAAATTTAGAATATCTTCAAAAACAGCTTAATAAATTTTCCCATCCTTTTATCCATATCAAAAAAATTGAAAAAGTAAAAGATGATTTTGAAGTAAGATTTGATGTAAAAAGTAGAGAATACCGCTATATATTTTCTCACTCTTCTTATAGTCCTTTTATGGCTTCTTATGTGCATTTTTATCCTAAATTTGACTTAGATAAGGCTAACGAGCTTTTGGGTTTTTTTGTGGGAAAAAAGGATTTAAAGTTTTTTTGCAAAAGTGGAGGAGATAATAAAACGACTTTAAGAGAAATTTTTATTGCTAGAGCTTATGCTTATAAAGATTTTAGCATTTTTCATTTTAAAGCTAATGGTTTTTTAAGAGGGCAAATTAGATTAAGTGTAGCAAGTGTTTTAAAGGTTTTAGAAGGAAAAATGAGTGAAAAAGAACTCAAAGAACAGATTGAGGCCAAAAAGCAATACAATCACTTTTTAGCACCGCCAAATGGGCTTTATTTAAGCCGTATATGTTATTAAAAACTTTCATAGAAATTAAAGGCCTTTTGGGTTAAAATTTTTCTTATTTCTTCTTGATGTTCTTTACCTTTGGTTTCTAGGGTAATTGAAATCATCGCATCGCCATAATCAAGCTTGGTGGAAAATCTATCATAGTCGATTTTTACTATATTTGCATTGGCTATTTTTAAGCTGTCTGTAAGGTGTAATAATGCCCCAGGTTTATCTACTAAAGTAACATGAATTTGCATTTTTCTGTAGGATTTAAATAAACCTTTTTCTATGATGATATTTAGCATTTGTGCATCGATATTGCCTCCGCTTAAAACTACGCCAATTTTTTTATGATTTTGTGTATTTATTTTTTGATGAAGTAGGGTGGCTACACTCGCAGCTCCTGCGCCTTCAACTATGATTTTATGTTTTTCAAGTAAAAACAATACCGCATTAGCGATTTCTTCATCATCAACTTGGATAAAATCATCTACGCATTCTAAAATAATATTAAAATTAATAGGATTTGCATCACGCACAGCAATACCATCGGCTATAGTGCGTACGCTTTTTGCATTTTTGATTTTTTTGGCATGAAAACTTTCATACATTGCAGGAGCTCCTTTGGCTCCAACTCCGATGATTTTAATGTTTGGATTGATTTGTTTAGCTGCACTTGCGATACCACTTATAAGTCCTCCACCTCCAACAGGTGCGATAATCATATCAAGATCGCTTATTTCATCAAGCATTTCAAGCATCAAAGTTCCTTGTCCTGCCATTACAAATTCATCTTCAAAAGGATGGATAAAACTAAGATTATTTTCTTTAGCATAAGAGGTTGCAAAGACATAAGCTTCATCAAAATTGTCTCCTTTGAGTATCACCTCTGCTCCTAAGGCTTTTGTAGCAGAAACTTTTAAGAGCGGAGTGGATTCTGGCATTACAATAACTGCTTTAATGCCAAATTTTTTTGCACTAATGGCCACGCCTTGAGCATGGTTTCCTGCACTTGCCGCAATGACTCCGTGTTGTTTTTGTTCAGCGCTAAGATTGGCTATTTTATTATAAGCTCCACGAATTTTATAAGCACCTGTAATTTGTAAATTTTCATTTTTAAGATAAATCTCACTTTGACAAATATCACTTAAAAAAGAAGAGTATATGAAAGGAGTTTTGTTTACAAACCCTGAAATTTGTTGTTTTGCTTTGTAAATTTTATTAAGCTCTAACACTATTTTTCCTTTGTTTTAAAATACGGATATTCTAGCATAATGCAACGATTTTGTATAAAATTTATATCTAATTTTTTACATTCTTCTTTGGCTGTTTCATTACTAATACCAAGTTGAAGGCATAGGTTTTTAATATTTTTTTCAACAAGCTTAGGAAGAATTTCTAGTGCCACTTCGCCTTTTCTAAAAAGTATAAGTGTATCGATTTTTTCTTCTATTTGATCTAAATTTCTATAAACTTTTTCATTTAAAATAAACTCTTCTTTAGGATAAATAGGAAAAATTTTATAATTTTTTCTTTGTAAAAATTCTGCTACCCTATAAGAAGCTTTTGTCTTATCTGGACTTAAAGCAAATATGGCAATATTTTTACTTGTATTTATAATATAAGAGATAGTTTCTTTTTCATTCATTGTTAACCTTTGTTTTGGTATTTTATCTTAAATGATTAAAAAATTAACTAAAGTGAATTTAAAAAATGAAAAAAGTGTTATAATATAGCAAATTCCGAAGTTTAATAAGGAGGGAAAAATGGAAGAATTTTATCCATATACTTTAACAATCCATCTTCTTTGTGCTATTTTGTTTATAGGTTATTTGTTTGTTGATGTATTTGTTTTGGGTGTAGTTAAAAAGAAAAATCCTAATTTTGACAAAAGTCTTTTTAGTGCTACTGGGGTTAAAATAATGCCTTTTGTGGTTCTTTTGCTTTTTTTAAGCGGAGGTGCTTTGGCAGGTTTTCATTTTAAACCTTTAAATTTACTTTTTGCTGTAAAAATTATTTTGGCTTTTGGAATTTTATCTTTAGTTGTTTTTTCTTTATTTTGTCATTTTATATTAAAGAAGAAAAATCCACTCGGTGCTTTTATCCACCCTTTTGTATTTGTGCTTTGTATTGCAATAGTAATACTGGCTAAATTAATGAATTATTTTTTTATACCTTGCTAAGAAATACTCCGCATTCAAGATGTGGAGTATTGACAAATTGATCAAACAGAGCAAACTCTTCCACTCTATGTGTTAGGCTTAATTCTTTTAAATTTTCTTTTAAAGTGATAGGATTGCAAGAAATATAAATAATATTTTCATATTTTTTTATTAAGTCAATTACGCTTTTATCAAGTCCTGCACGGGGTGGATCAACTAAAACATGAGAGAAATTAAAATCATCTAATCGAATATCTTTTAAACGAAAAAATTCTCTTTCTTTTTTGATAGCAAGACTTAATTCTTCGCTTGAAAGTCTTGCAAAGTGGATATTTGTTGTATTGTTAAGCTCGCAATTTTTTAAAGCAAAATTAATATTGCTTTTTGAAATTTCAGTGGCTAAAACTTTAAAAAAGAATGGTGCTAAAGCTAAAGTAAAATTTCCATATCCACAGTAAAGCTCAAGTAAATCCATTCTTTTTTGAGTGTTTAAAATTTCACACACCCAAGTAATCATTTTTTCATTTATAGTAGTGTTAGGTTGAATAAAACAATCGTTGTTAAATTCATAAAATATTTTTCTACCTTGAATATTTAAAGTTTGTCTTAGATTTTCTGTTTTAAAAATAAGCTTTTTGCCTTTACTTCTTGCTATAAGGTTGATATGAAGAATATTGCTTAAATTTTCTAAATTTGACTTTATATCTTCTATATTTTTATGATAGAGTAAAGTTACGCTAAGTTCTTGCTTTGTGGTTAAAAACTCCACGCCAAAAAGTTTTTCTTTTAATTTATTATCTTGACGCAAGTATTCTAGAAGTTTTGGCATAAAAGTACAAATTTTTTCATCAGCAAAATCTAAATATTTTATAATGTACTTTTTTTTGTTTTTTGGATCAAACATCGCATAAAAAAGCGTATCGTTTTCATGATAAAATGAAAGTTCAGCTCTTGTACGATAATGCTTATCTTTTGAAGCAAAAAGTTTAAAATCCTTTGTATAAAATTCTTTAAAATATTTTTTTATGAAAGAATGTTTTTCATCTAAAGTAAGAAAATTTCCAAAATTTTCAAGACTCATGGAACTTTCTTTCCGATGAGTCTTAGTAAAAGTGCAATAAGTATGAAATTTAAAGGCAAGACAAACCAAACGCTAAGTCCTAAAGATACAGGAATATATCCAGCGATTAAAGAAATGCCACAGATAAATAAAGCATAAGGAATTTGTGTTCTTACATGCTCCATATGATCGCATTTTGCACTCATAGATGAAAGGATTACATTATCTGAAATTGGTGAGCAATGGTTTCCAAAAATCGCACCTGTTAAAACGCAGCTTATATTAATAACCATATAATGATGCATAGCATTTGCATCCATACCATTGATTTTGGCGATTTCATGAGCTAAAGGCACAGCCAAAGGCATTAAAATCCCCATAGTTCCATAGCTTGTTCCTATGGCAAAAGAAATGGCTGAAGCAAAAGCAAAAATAGTAGCAGGCAAAATAAACTCAGGCAATTTATCTGCAAGCAAACTAGTGATAAATAAAGAAGTTCCTAGATCTTTTACTATACTTGAAAGCGACCAAGCAAATAAAAGCAATACTATGGTAAAAATCATGGTTTTCCAGCCATATATCCAAGTTTCTACCGCTTCTTTAAGATTGAAAATTTTACGACGCACCCCGATAAAAATCGCTACAATAGCAGCAAACAAAGCAGCTTGGAATAACACCACAGAAGAATCAGCATTTCCAAAAGCAGCCCTAAAAGTTTCAAAAGACAAAGGATTGGCACTTGCTTTTGCAAGTTCTTCGCCTTCTAAAGTGCTAAGTCCATTAAAATAAAATCCTAATATAGCTAAAATGATTAAAGTAAAAATAGGAACAATAGCATCAAAAGCACGAATTTTAATACCTTCTTTTGGTGCTAAAAACTGATCTTCTAATTCAGTAGTATCTAGTGTGCCTGATTTAGGTAGAGGAGCAATTTGTCCTGTGGTTCTTGCACGCACTTCAGCCTTGTACATAGAACCAAACTCACGCCTCATGATTGCAGTCATGACTACAAAAAAAAGCATGAAGATATTATAAAAACGATAAGGTATGGTTTCAACAAAAATTCCAAAAGCACTAATATTGCTAATGCCTATGTGTTCATAAGCGGTTTTAATTAAAGAAACTTCTAAGCCTATCCAAGTAGAAATTACAGCTATTCCTGCCACAGGAGCTGCGGTAGAGTCGATAATAAAGGCAAATTTTTCACGAGAAATTTTAAATTTATCTGCCAAAGGACGCATAATTGGACCTACGATTAGTAAATTAGCATAGTCATCAAAAAATATTAAAAGCCCTAAAAACCAAGTGTTAACTTGAGCTGATACAGCTGATTTGGCTCTTTTGGCAAATTTTAATGCTACAGCTTTTGCACCTCCCATTTTTGTGATAAGTGCCACAAGACCACCTATACAAAGAATTTGTAAAATGATTCCTGCATTTACTGGATCTGAAGTTGAACCTAAGATATAGGAAATAATTTTTGAAAAAGATTCTACTGTAGTATTGTAATAATTTACAAAAGTTAAATGTTGTGCTTTAAAAATATTTGCAGAAAGGCTAAGTAGAAAAGTTCCACTTAAAACTCCAGTAAAGAGCGATAAAATAACATCTTTTGTGATAAAGGCTAAAGCAATAGCAACTAAAGGTGGTATAAGCGTAAAAGCTCCAAATAAATTAGCATTTGCAGCTGCTTCTGAGGAGTTTGCAAATGCAACTAAAGGTAAAAACAATGAAACTAAAAATTTATTCATTCATCTCTTTCTATATAAAATCCATTCCAAGTTTGTGTTACCGGCATAAGCTCGATTTCATTAACATTAATATGGCTTGGTAGGTTAATGATAGACATTACCACTTTGGCAATATCATTAGCACTGATAAATTGCGTATTTTCATACACTGCATCAGCTTTTTGGATATCTCCTTTAAAACGCACTTCACTAAATTCAGTTTTGCAAAGTCCTGGAGCAATGTTTGTTACTTTGATATTGCTTCCTCTAAGATCATTTCTTAAGGCCAATGAAAATTGTCCTACAAAGGCTTTGGTTCCACAATACACATTGCCTCCAAAATAAGGATTGCGTCCCGCAACCGAACCTAAGTTAAAAATATAAGCATTTTTTTGTTTGCGAAGTATAGGAATAACAGCTTTTGCAACATATAAAAATCCTTTGATGTTTGTATCTACCATAGTGTTAATATCTTCAAGGTTTAATTTATCAAATTCATCTACTCCTAAAGCCAAGCCTGCATTATTAAAAAGCACATCAATTTCTTGAAATTCTTTAGGTAAATTTTCAATAGCTTCAAAGATTTCTTTTTGATTTCTTACATCTATGCAAAGGGTGTAAATCTTATCTTTGTAAGCATTTTTTAGCTCTTCTAGACGCTCTTTGCGTCTAGCAAGGGCGATTACTTTGTAGCCTTCTTGTATAAAAGCTTCAACGCAAGCTCTACCAAAACCTGAACTAGCTCCTGTAATAAATGCGGTTTTCATTCTAAACTACCTCCGTAAAATAGATTTTCGTTTGCTTTTAAACCCAAGCTTTTTAGATAATCAGCATTTTCTTTTTTACCTGCTGCTAGCGCAAAGTCAAGTGCATTAAAACCAAGATCATCAACAGCGTTAAAATTTGCTCCTTTTGAAATAAGAAGTTTTAAAATTTCAACATTTCCATAGGCTGCAGCATGCATTAAAACATTTTTTGAAGTGTGCTCTAGAGCGCAAAATGTAATAAAATAAGGCGTATTTGAACCTATGTTCGCACTTAATGCTAATTTTTCATTGTTATTAATATATTTTTGATTAACATTTGCTCCATTATCAAGAAGTAGTTTTATGATATCAAGACGATTAAACTCTATGGCATAAAAAAGCGGGGTTTTACCAAAGGCATTGGCTTGATTAACATTTGCTCCATTTTGGATTAAAAAGTTTGTATTTTCATAATTTTCCAATGCGTAAAAAATAGCACTTTCATAACCTTCGTCAATCCTAGCACCAAAACGAATCAAAAGTTCTAAAATTTCTTTTTCTCTTTGATTTAGAAGCGCTGCTTGCAAGGCTATAGTAAGATCATCTTGGCTTGGATTATTTGAAAAAATAAAATCTTGTATATAAGATACCGAATAATTTTTATTTGACATGATTTTTGCTAAAGGATTAATGTCTTTGTAAATTTTTGTTTCACCAACAGCCCAATTTAAAAATTCGTTTAAGGCATTGCTAGTATAGTAAATATTACTACCTTTATCAAAATTAAAATTACTTTCAAAATACTTTTCTAAAGGTTCTATAGCGTTATTGTATTCTTTCCAAAAAGCTTTGTAAAGTCTAAAATTTCCTATACTTTGATATGCCCAATATCTAAAATAAGATTTTAAAATATCATATTTTTTTTCTAAATTTTCGGGTGTATCTAAAGTTTTTTGATAAGCGATGGGATCGATAGCTATTTTTAATAATAAAAAATCAAATTGTTGTAATTTTGGCAAATAAGCCACACCATTACAAGAGCTATTGCTTCCGCGAATTTCATTGGAAATTGCATAGAGTTTTTTTGTAAAATCTTGATTTTTTAAAGATTCTTTACAGCTTGAAGCTATATTTAAATAATCTAAATTTGAACTTTCATTTAGCAATGTTTTATTATTTTTAATGTTGTCGCAGTTAATGGCATCACTAGCCATTAAACTTGCAAAACAACAAAAGGAAGCGAATAATAACTTCAATATTTTTCCTTTGAAAATTTTAATTTTGTTATTTAATCCAAATAAGTATTAAATTTGAATTAATTTTCAAGTTTGAAATTTTCAATCTCATTAAAATTTAAATATCTATAGATATTTGCCTTATGCTCATCACTTAGTTTTTCGCTAACAATTTGTAAGTATTCTTCCTTGCTTGGAATTTTACCCAAAATCGCACAAACTGCCGCAAGTTCTGCACTGCCTAAATATACTTTAGCACCCATTCCCATACGGTTGTCAAAATTTCTTGTAGAAGTTGAGAAAACTACAGCTCCATCATTTACTCTAGCTTGATTACCCATACACAAAGAACAACCAGGAACTTCTATTCTAGCACCTGCTGCGCCAAAGATGCTGTAATAACCTTCATTAATAAGTTGTGCTTTATCCATTTTTGTTGGAGGCACTACCCAAAGTCTGGTTTTAAGTATGCCTTTATCTTTTAAAATTTCTCCCAAAGCTCTATAATGTCCTATGTTTGTCATACAAGAACCTACAAAAACTTCATCTATATTTTTTGGACGCTTATTATCGGCTAAAATTTCGCTTAAGGTTGCCACATCATCAGGGTCATTTGGACAAGCTAGGATTGGCTCTTTAATGTCATTAAGATTAATATCTATAATATAAGCGTATTTTGCATCTTTATCTGCTCTTAAAAGAGTAGGGTTTTTAAGCCATTCTCTCATTTTTTCAGCCCTTCTAGCAAGGGTAGCTTTATTCTCATATCCTGCTTCTATCATAGCTTCAATTAAAGAAATATTGGATTTGATATATTCGCTTACACTTTCTATGCTTAAATCTACACTACAAGCAGCTGCAGATCTTTCAGCACTTGCATCACTAAGTTCAAAAGCTTGTTCGACTTTTAAGTTTGGCAAGCCTTCTATTTCTAAAATTTTTCCTGCAAAAATATTTTTCTTATTTTTCTTTTCAACGGTAAGTTGTCCTTGTTTGATTGCATAATAAGGTATAGCATTAACCAAATCTCTTAGGGTAACTCCGGCTTGCAATTCTCCACTAAAACGTACTAAAACACTTTCAGGGACATTTAAAGGCATAGAACCAGTAACTGCAGCAAAAGCTACAAGTCCGCTTCCTGCAGGGAAAGAAATTCCTATAGGAAAGCGTGTGTGAGAATCCCCACCCGTTCCTACGGTATCTGGCAATACAAAACGATTAAGCCAAGAGTGGATAACTCCATCACCTGGTTTTAAACTTACCCCACCACGACTTGTCATGAAATTGGGCAAGGTTTTATGTAAATTTGAATCGCTTACTTTTGGATACGCAGCTGTATGGCAAAAGCTTTGCATAACAAAGTCTGCATTAAAACCTAGGCTTGCAAGTTCTTTAATTTCATCTCTAGTCATAGGACCTGTGGTATCTTGAGAGCCTACGGTTAAAGTTATAGGTTCTATATACATACCTGGACGCACACCTTCAACTCCACAGGCACGACCTAGCATTTTTTGAGCCAAGGTATAACCACCGCTTGAAGATTTAGGTTGTTCAGGTTTGGTAAAGATATTTTCGCTTTCCATTCCTAAAAATTCTCTAGCCTTAGTACAAAGCCCACGACCTATGATAAGTGGGATTCTTCCTCCTGCTCTAACTTCATCTAAGAGAGTGTTTGGACTGAGTGTAAATTCTGCGATTGCAGAGCCATTTTTTATGATTTTTCCATCATAAGGATGAATTTCAAACTCATCGCCCATTTCTAAGTTTGTTACATCACAGATGATAGGTAAAGCCCCGCTATCTTGAGCAGTGTTAAAGAAAATCGGTGCTATGGTTGAACCCATTACTATACCACCGCTGTGCTTGTTTGGCACACCTTCTATTTCTTTTCCTAAGTGCCATTGTATGGAATTTATTGCCGATTTTCTACTTGAACCTGTTCCTACAACATCACCTACATAAACCACTTCGCGACCGCTTTTTTTAAGCTCTTTGATTTTTTCTAAGGATCCTGTTTGTCTTACCTTTAGCATGGCATTTGCATGTAAAGGAATATCGCTTCTTGTAAAAGCATCTCCTGCAGGGCTTAGATCATCGGTATTTGTTTCCCCTGCTACTTTAAAAACTATACATTTAATCACTTGTGGTAGTTTTTCTTTTTTATTAAACCAGTCCGCATTTGCCCAGCTTTGTAAAACTTCCTTAGCGTGTGGATTGTTTTTGCTAAGTTCAGCTATGGTATGGAAATTATCATGTACAAAAATAATATTTTTCAACACTTCTGCAGCATCTTTGGCTATGTTTTCATCTTTTAAGGCATCGATTAAAACTTTAACATTATATCCGCCTAGCATAGTTCCAAGCATTCTTAAGGCTCTTTTTTTGTCTATATTTGGAGCACTGATTTTGCCTTTAAGTATGGAATCTAAAAATTCACATTTTACTAAAGCTGCATCATCAACACCAGGATTTACTCTATTTTCTAAAAGATTTGCAAGCTCTTCATTATTTTCATTTTCAAGTAATTTACAAAGTTCTCTAGTTTGATTTGCATTTAAAGGAAGGGGTGGTATACCCAAAGCGGCTCTTTCTTCAACAAGTTTATTGTATTCTTGTATAAAAGACATTTTCTACTCCTTAAATATTTTTTATTATAATTGTAGCTCTTTGAAGGATAAAAAATGTTTAAAGTTTATTATAAAATGCCTTTATGTTACCTATCTTTACATAGTGATGGAAAATTTTTAACTAGAGTCGATTTTTGTGATAATAAAAGATCAGAAAAAAAATGTAGTTTGCTTGACTTAGCAAAATATGAACTTGATTTATATTTTACTCATAAGCTTAGAAAATTTAGCATTCCTGTTTTGATACAAGGTACGGATTTTGAATCAAAGGTTTATAAGGCTTTAATGGAAATTCCTTATGGCAAAATAGCTACTTATAAAGATATAGCAGAAAAAATTAATTATCCAAAAGCTTTTAGAGCTGTTGGAAATGCAAATTCTAAAAATCAAATTCCTATTTTTATACCTTGTCATAGAGTTATTGCAAGCAATGGTATAGGAGGATATAATGGAGGGCTTGAAATAAAAAGATTTTTGCTTGAAAATGAAGGAGTGAATTTAAAATAAGCTTGGGGTTTGATTTTCTTTGTTTTCAAATTCTTGTTCAAAAATATCATAATTTTCAAGAATTAAACAATATTTAAAATTTTTTAATTTTCTTAAATCTGAAAGCTGATTATAGGAAAAATCGCAAAATAAAGAATTTTTAGAAGCAATTTTAAAGTCTTTTATGTTTTTAAATTTTTCTTTCCAGAATTCAAAGGTATTTTGGTTGTTGCTTACAATAAACGCTTGAGAGCTTGAACCAAAAGGAGTGATTTCAAATTTATCATCAATAAAATAAATTTTAAAATCATCAATCTTATTAAAGTCAAATATTATTTTTTGATTTTTTTCTTTTAAAAAAGAAATAATTTTTGCAAAACTATTTGCGTAAAAAAAAGGCAAATTAAGATTTTTAAAATATAAATTTTCACAAATCAAAGTTGTAAAAAAGAAGCTAGATCGCGATAATAAGGTAAAATTAGCATCTTTTAGACTATGAGAATAGGCACAAAGTTTATTTAAGTAATTTTCTTCACAGTAGCAAAAAATTTCACCCTTTTTTGCTTTGATTAGTTTTTCAAAATCAGCAAAAATATTTCCTTTTAAAATGTTAAAATAAAAAGCCTTGCAAAGACTTAGTTCGTAAGATTTAAAAAGCAAAAATTCACATTCTTTATCTTCACAAAAAAAGCGTAAAAATCTTACAAGAGCTTGTTCTAGATTTTCTACTCTAAAGTAAAAAATATCTTTATCTTCAATAGTAATGTCATTTTCTGTAATTATAGCATAAGCACCTTTTTTTACAGCTTGGGTAATTTCTTTTTTATCGTTATTAAAGAATGCAAAGCCTGCTTTAAGTTCGTTTAAATTTATGGCAAAACCTTCCGCGCTTAAAACGCTACCTTCATGAATGAGTATCGCGTTTAAAAGTTCGCCTAAATTGCTAATTTGCATATTTTAACCCACTAAAGAACCGTTTTGTACAAGTTGTTCAGGGGTGATTAAAACAAGCTTATCTCCGCTTTTTGCAGAAAGTATCATACCATCGCTTTCATGTCCAAAAATTTTAGCTTTTTTAAGATTGCTTATAATGCAAACTTGTTTACCGATTAAATCACTGGCTTTATAGTGTTTTGCTATGCCTGAGAGTACTTGACGGATTTCTTTATCGTCAAGTTCGAGTTGAAATTTCAAAAGTTTTTCGCTTCCTTTTATATTTTGACAATCAAGCACCTTAGCAACTTTGATTTCAATTTTTGCAAAATCATCGATTTTTATTTTAGGACTTTCTTCTTTTTTAGGTTCTTCTTTAATTTCTTGTTTTAAAAGAGCTTTTTCTACTTTTGGAAATAAAGCTTCGCAAGGATTTGCTTTAAAATCTAAAAGTTTATTATCAAGTATCATTTTTGCATAATTTGTAGATGAAATTTCAAAATTTAAAGCTAAGGCCACCTTTTGACAAGACTTTGGTAGAGTAGGGCTTAATAAAAGGCTTGTTTTGGCTAAAATATTTGCACAAAGTGCTACTAAAGCATTAGCTTGTTCGTGTTTGTTTTCTTTGATTAAATTCCAAGGTTCGTATTTACTAATGGCTAAATTTGCCACACTTAAGGCTTTAAAAAGTTCTTCTAAATAACGATTACACTGTAAGTTTTCTAAAAATTCTACCGCTAAATTTAAGTGTTCTTTTGCTTGATTTAGTTCGGCATTGTAAAATTTTAAAACACCTTCTTTTGAAATATTTCCTTGAGAATATTTTGTACTCATACCTATAATGCGATTAAGTAAATTTCCAAATTCATTGCTAAGCTCTGCATTGATACGATTTATCAGCATATTTTCGCTAAAATCCCCATCATTACCAAAAGGTACTTCTCTAAGCAAGAAATATCTAAAAGCTTCGCTTCCATAAGCATCAACCACTTCTTTAGGTTTTACAACATTGCCTTTAGATTTGCTCATTTTTTCACCTTCTTTAGTCCACCAGCCATGTGCACCTATAAATTTTGGCAAAGGTAAATCTACGCTCATTAAAAAAGCTGGCCAATAAATGGCATGAAAACGCAAGATATCTTTTCCTACTAAATGCACATGCGCAGGCCAAAATTTAGTATTTTCTCCCTTGCTTTGAAAATCAAGTGAGCTTACATAGATAAAAAGTGCATCAAGCCATACATAAACAATATGTTTATCATCATTAATTTCTTGAGGCAGTTTAATCCCCCAATCAAAACTTGTTCTTGTAATGGAAAGATCTTTAAGGCCGTTTTGGACAAAATTTATAAGTTCGTTTTTTTTGTTTTTTGGCAAGATGGGATCTTTTTCTTCATACCATTGTAAAATTTTATCTTGATATTTTGAAAGTTTGAAAAAATAGCTTTCTTCTTTTAAAATTCTAGTTTGTTTGCCACAATCTGGACAAGAACAATCATTGATAAGCTGACTTTGAGTAAAAAAGCTTTCACAAGAAATACAATAGTGTCCTTCGTATTCATCTTTATAAATATCACCTTTTTGCCACATTTTTAAAAACATAGCTTTAACAAATTCAATATGCCTTGTATCAGTTGTTCTTGCGTAAATATCATAGGTGATTTCAAATTCATCCCATAATTTTTTAAATTCAAAACTGATTTTATCAGCGTATTCTTGAGGAGTGGAATTTCTTAGTTTGGCAGCTTCTTCGATTTTTTGTCCATGCTCATCTGTTCCTGTTAGAAATCTTGTTTCATGTCCTTGCAAACGATAAAATCTTGCTAAAGTATCGGCTATGATGGTAGTATAAGCATGACCTAAATGAGGCACATCATTTACATAATAAATTGGTGTTGTAATATAACGCATTTTTTTCCTTTAAAAGTCAAATCCGCCTTCGGTTTTACCCTTAGACATACTGTTATAGACTGCATCAACATAATTTTTTCTAGTTTGGCAGTTAAAAATTTCATCGCAATTATAACAAGAGTTTAGGTTTTTTGAGTTTTGACATGAAAGTAAAATTTCTTTTTTTTTATCCATATCTTGCTCAAATTCATCTCTAATTTCATTCATTGTAAGCCTTTAAAAGTTTTGAAATTTCATATTCTGATCCAAAAAAACAAGGAGTTGTCGCATGGATTTTATCAAATTCAAGTTCAAGTAAAGAGCGGTTTTTTCCATTTGTAGTTTTTCCGCCTGCTTTTTCTATGATAAAGGCTAGAGGAAAAACTTCAAAAAAGGCGCGAAGTTTACCATTAGGTGCATCTTGTGTTGCAGGATAACTAAAAATCCCACCCCCTTTTAATAAAATTTGATTGATATCGCTTACCATGGCTCCAGAATATCTTAAGCGATAGCCTTCATCAAAAAGATTTTTGATAAATTTAGCGTGTTTTTCTTCCCAAAATTTTTGCGTTCCGCCTGTAGCATTAATCTTGCCTTTTTCATTCATTTTAAGATCTTTTATAAAAATAAATTCATTATTTGCATTTAAGCGATAAAGTTTTGGCTGATCTTTGCAAATCACAAGTTCTAAGCGTGCTCCATACATACTATAAAGTGCAGCTCTTAAATTTTTAGCATTTGCTTTTTCTTCATAGATAGCAAAAATAGAACCTATGGCAAAATTAACATCCATTAAGCTAGAACCATCTAAAGGATCATAAGCTACGATAAAATTTGCCCTCTCGTTAAGCGTTAAAATTTCGTCTTTTTCTTCACTTATGATGGCTTTAATGCTTGAACATTGACTTAGAGTTTTTGTGATGATTTCATCGCTTAAAACATCAAATTTGAGTTGGGTATCGCCTGTAAAATTTTGATTTTGACTGTAGCTTGTATCGGGAAATTTTAAAGCGTTAGAAATTTCTAAAACCGCTTTTTGTATATAAGAAATCACTTCTTGCATTTTATAATTCTCCTTGTAAATTTTTAGCATTTTTAAGTATGTATTGGCAAATAGCTTGTATATCGTTTAAATCAAGCCAAGTAAGATAAGGGTGAGAAATTTTTTCATAGCTTGCAATAGCGTTTGAAAAAGTAAAATAACTTTCATCAATTTCTTTACAAAATACGCTAATGCGTGGTAAATCAAGAGTTTTTAATCCTTCAACCAAACAAATGTCAAAATTGGGTGCTAATTTTAAAGCTTTTAAAATATCTCTATTTTTATGAGAAAAAAAAGTTGTTCTCGTAGGGCTTAAAACCATGACTTCAGCCCCACTTTGAAAAAATTTAAAACTATCTTTACCGTTAAAATCAAATTGAGCTTTATCGGCAGGATCATGTTTAATGATTAAAACTTTTAAATTTTGTTGCAAAAAATTATTAGCTATTTTGGTAATAAGTGTAGTTTTACCTGAATTTGAAGGTCCGCTAAAAGCCATGATAAGTTGTTTCATAAAATATACTCTTAATTTTTTTGTAAAATTATATCTTTTTAAACCAAAAAATAGGGTTAAAAGGCTACAATAATACTAAAAAATATGGAAAAAGAATGAAAATTTATAGTGTAATTTTAGGTGCTTTTTTGCTTGGAGCTTGTTCTTTAAAAGATCAGGCGATTGTGGATACAAATTTAAAATCTCAAACTTTAATGTTTACTCAAAAATATAAAATCACACAAGATAAGATTAATGCCATTATAACCATGTCTTATTTAAACCCAATCCTAGATAAGACAAGTAAAGATGATATATTGGCCTTGTCTTTTACCCCAAATACATTAAAAATTCAAAATTTAGAAGTTTTTATCAATAATAAAAAAGCCAATATTGAAAAATTAGATGATGAGTATTTAAAATATATAATACAAAACAACTATACTGATTATTTTAAAGTATCTCTTCCTAGTGTCAAGGAAGAGACTAAGCTTGTAGCTAAGATTTGTTTAGATCATTTGCCTTGTTTTGAATTAAATTTTCAAAAATATCCGAAATCTTTATACTATCGTTCAGAAGATGTCGATACACAATATAATTAGCTAGAACTTTTTTTCCGTAAATTCGGCTTTCTTGATAAGGAACTAGCTCCATAGACAAGAAAGGTTCAAATTTGCCTGTCTTAAACATATCATTTCTTGCAAGCATACGGTTAGTAAATCCTATACCGCCATTATAAGCATAAGCGACAAAAAGTGGAGATTTTAAACGTGATTCAAGGTAATTTAGATGATAGTTTCCAAAGTAATATGCTATTTCAGGTTTAAACATAAAATCTTGATCGAAATTTGGAATTTTTAATTCTTTTTCCCCTATGTGATTGGCTAAAAATGGCATAAATTGCATCATGCCTAAAGCATAAGAAACTGAAATAGCAGTTGGAATAAAACGACTTTCTTGTCTGGCAATAGCCAAAATTAAAGCTTGTCTTGTTTTGTTATAGTCTTTTATATTGTCATAATAAGGCATTATAAAATAATGTTTTTTAAAATTATTTTTGTGTTCTAATATGTAAGCATAAATAGGCAAGGTTTCTTGTGTGTCAAATTCTTTTGCCAAGACATCTAGTTGACTTGCGTTAGCATCGCGAATTTGTTTGTTTATTTTTTGCCAAGCAAAAGGATCTTGCATATTAAAATTATTTTTTTTCTTGCTTGGATTAAGGCTTTCTATCTTTGGAAAAGGTGTGTTAGTAAGTTCTTTTGCGTAAAGACTATAAATATTTAAAGAAGAACTTTGCGATAAAGTTTTTAAATCTTCTTCATTGTTTTTAATCAACCACATCCAAAATATAGCATTGTCTTTATTACTTTGCGATTTAAAACTTTGTGCCGCCTTTTTAAAAAAGTCATAAGCAAGCTCTGTTTTATCATAAGTTAAGGCATTGACTCCTAAATAGAAAGCAGAATCTTCACTTACATTTTCAGGATTTATTTCTAGCATAGAATATCTAAATTTTGGATTTTCTTTTTTAATAATAATATTTTGTGCAAAATCTTTAAAACCAATGTGGTTTGGTAGTTTATTGACTAAACTTGTATTTAAATCTAAGTCGTATTTTTTAGAATAATTATAAAGTTTAAAAAAACCATTAATATCTTCTTTTTGTACTATATAGCTCATAGGATCAGAAGTATTAAAAGCTAGCAATAAATTTGTCAAATCAGGTCTTTGATTTTTAAAGGTTTGAGCTAAAGTAGTTCGGTCTTTGGAATTTAGACTCGCTATAAAAACCAATGAATTTAAGCGCACACTTTGACAAGTTAAATTTGCATCTAAGATAGTATTTGCTGTATAGGTATAGCATTTAGCATATTTTGGGTTGATATAAGGCTTTAAAGGGATGATTTTTTCAAGTTCGGATTTAATTTTTCCTATATAGCGAAAAATATGAGAATTTAAATCCTGTGCATCTTTTTTACTGATTTTATTTTTTTCTAAAAGCCTATAAATATAATAATCTTTAGCAAGTGAATTTTCTTCCTTTTTGAGTTTTTCTATACTATATTGTGTAGCATTTAAACTTGAAAAAATAAATAAAAAAACGAGTATTTTTTTTATCACAATATACTCCTTAAGATATTCCCAAGAAAAATGCCAAGAAACTGCAATGCTAAGACTATAATCAAAGGCGCAAGATCAATATTGCCAATGCGTGTTGGAATTTTTCTAACTAAGGTGTAAGCAGGATAACTTAATTTATATAAAATTTGCACTATGGGATTATAAGGATCAGGGTTTACCCAGCTTAAAAGTGCTGTGATGATAATAATCCAAGTATAAATGTTAATGACAATTTGAAGTACTTGAAAAATAGAAATAATAAAAGAGTCTATAACCATAGTTAAATCCTTGCTAATTCGTGAATAAAATTTTTAATATAAGGATAAAGATCACTAAGCTCAGGTCCGTGGATATTTCCTGTTAAAATTATCCTTAAAGGCATGAAAAATTTTTTACCTTTTAAGTTGCTTTTATTTAAAAGTTCATTTTTAAAATCTTCATAATTTTCAAAAAGTTCAATATCTTTTAAGAGTTCTTTTAAAATTTTACATTCTGTTTCAAACTCGCCAAAATTTTTTGCGTTAAAAATAGCTTGCATTTTTTCTTTAAGTTCTTTTATAGTACTTGCTTCTTGAGTGTAAAATTTAGCAAGTGGTGCAAGATCTTTGTTTAAATCTAAAATTTTATTAAGCTCATCATCTTTTATCATTTTGATATGTTCGCGATTAATTTGCAAAAGTTTTTTAAGATCAAATCTTGCGGGAGCTTTTGAAACTTTAGAAATATCAAACCATTTTATAGCCTTTTCTAAGGTAAAAATTTCACAAGGAGTTTTATTGCCTAGCATGATCAGATAATTTGCGATTGCGCTAGGTAAAATTCCACTTTCAAGTAGCCATTTTACAGAAGAATGTGCTTCTCTTTTACTCATTTTAACACCTTCTTCGTTTAAAATGATAGGCAAGTGTGCATAAGTCATGGCTTTATTATAACCTAAGCTTGCGCGGATATGTTCTTGTTTTGGAGTGTTTGAAACATGATCTTCTCCGCGTATAATACAAGTGACATTTTCAAGCATATCATCAACCGCACAAGCAAAATTATAAGTTGGAGTTTTATCCGTTCTCATAATCACAAAAGAGTCTATGTTTTCAGGCTCAAAACTAAGCTCGCCTTTGATAAAATCAGTAAATTTCATAGTATGAGTAGGTTTTTTAAGACGGATAACAAAGGGTTTTTCACATTCTAAAACATCAATATCGGCTAGTTTTTCACAAGTGCCATCGTAGCGATAAGCTTTACCTTGTTTTTTAGCCAGCTCTTTTTTTGCTTCAAGTTCTTCTTCGGTGCAAAAACAAGCAAAAGCTTTTTTTTCGCTTACAAGTTTTAAAGCCATTTGGCGATGGAATTTTAAATTTTCACTTTGTATATAGTAATGCTGCCATGAAATACTAAAAAGATTTAAAATTTCTTTGATTTCTTCTTCTTTTCCTGCTATATTTCTAGCCTTATCAGTATCTTCAATACGTAAGATAAAATCCATATTTTTTTGTCTTGCACAGATATAATTAAAAATTGCTGCGCGTAAATTTCCTATGTGCATATCACCTGTGGGAGAAGGTGCAAAACGGTACATCTTATAGCCTTTAAAATTATTTAAAAGCTTATTATAACAGAAAAATTTATACGGATATTTAATTTTACTTGGTTATAATACTTTTATGATATTTTTAATTTTTTCTTTCATTGTGTTATTAATTTTTGGCTTAGCAAATGTTTATATTTATAAAAGATTAATCAAGAAAATTACTCTTTTTAAGTATTTTTATAAAATTTTTTCCTTTATTTTTATTGTGCTTTTTTTAGCTCAAGCTGTGTTTTTAATATTTCGTAGAGATGAATATTTAAGTGATACTTGGTATGAAATTTTAGCCATGTTTTATGCGCCGACTTATTGTTTGTTTTTTATGACTTTAGCATGGGATTTTGTTAAATTGATTTTAGCTCTTATGGGTAAAAGAGATAAAACATATAATCTTATTTTGCGTTTGATTTTTGAACTTTCTCTTATAGTTTTAAGTGTGTTTTTAATTTATGTAAGTATAAATAATGCTCTAAAAACACCTGAAGTAAAGAGTGTTGATGTTGAAATACCAAATCTTAAAAAAGATTTAAAAATTGTCATGCTTACTGATATACATTTGGGTAAAAATTTGCATGAAAATTTTTTAGACAAGCTCATCACTAAAGTGAATTTGCAAAGTCCTGATATGGTTGTAATAGTAGGGGATCTGATTGATACTAATCCTAAAGATTTAAAAAATTACATCTCAAAACTTAATGATTTTAACTCCACTTACGGAACTTTTTATGCTTTGGGAAATCATGAGTATTATCATGGTATCAATGAAGTTTTGGATTTGCTTAGAAAACATACTAATATGAAAATTTTAGTCAATCAAAATTTAGATTTAGGTTTTATAAATATTGCTGGACTTGGAGATTTAGCCGGACTTGATAGGGGTTTATATGCTCCTGATTTAGCAAGAATAAAAGTGGATTTAAATACAAGTAAAGCTAGTATTTTACTCACACATCAACCTAAAACAGCTTTGCTTTATGATTTAAGTGATTTTGATCTTGTTTTAAGTGGGCATACACATGGAGGGCAAATTTTCCCTTTTATGTTTTTAGTTAAACTTCAGCAAGGTTTTGTTCATGGGCTTTATGATTTAGGAGAAAAAACTAAGCTTTATGTGAGTAGTGGAGCAGGATTTTGGGGGCCAAGTCTTAGAGTTTTTGCTCCGAGTGAAATAGTGATTTTAAATTTAAAAGGAAAAAAATGAGTTTTTCAAAAGAAAGTTCGAGACTTTTTGGTTTTGTAGCGGGGATTAAATTTCCTAAAATGATACAAAAAGTTATTAATGAAAATTATGTTAAGTATTTTAATATCGATATGAGTGAATTTAAAAGCTCTTGTGAATACGAGAGTTTAAATGCTCTTTTTACAAGAACTTTGCAAATTCCAAGAAAGCTTGAAGAAGGTTTTATCAGTCCAAGTGATGGTAAAATTTTAGAGTGTGGAAGTACTTTTTTGGCAAATGAAGAACATTTTGCTTTTTCTATAAAAGGACATACTTATAGCATTGAGGAGCTTTTAAAAGATAGCTTTGAAAAAGATGAGCTTAAAAATGGGCTTGATTATGTCAATATTTATCTTTCTCCAAAAGATTATCATCGTTATCACAGCCCTTGTGATATGCAAATTTTAAGTGCAACTTACACAAGTGGAGTGCTTTATAGCGTAAATGAAAAACATTTAGAACGCATTAGTAATTTATATGTAAAAAATGAAAGAGTGAGCTTGAAATGTCAAAATGAAAAAGGTATTTTTTGGCTTGTTTTTGTAGGAGCGCAAAATGTAGGAAAAATGCGTTTTAATTTTGATGCAAGCATACAAACCAATGCTAAAATTTCTCATAATTTTACTAGAAAATATGAAAATTTAAATTTCAAAAAAGGCGAAGAACTAGGAAATTTTGAGCTAGGTTCTACTATAGTTTTAATCTCTCAAAAAGGACTTTTAACTTTTAATTTAAAAGTAGGGCAGGGTATTAAATTTGGAGAAAAAATAGCGGATTAGTTTTTAGGAGTTTTATTTGCCATTTGATAGATAAAGGCAAAAACTTCAGCTACAGCTTTATACATATTAGGTGGAATTTCATCACCTAAGTCAAGCTTGCTTAAAATTTCTATTAAATCTTCATCTTCTTTAATAGGAACTCCGTGTTCCTTGGCTAAAGAAATAATTTTAGCAGCACTTTCGCCTTTGCCACTTGCAAGTACTTTTGGTGCAGAGTTTTTTTCTTTTTGATAGCCTAGAGCTACAGCTTTTTTAATCGATCTTTTGATTTTGCTCATACTTTTTTATCCATACCCATTTCAAGATCTAAATTTTTCATATTTCTAGTATCAAATTTACTTCTTATGATATCACCTACAAAGAAATTTGCACTTAAAAGTCCTGCTTTATTGATATTTCTTTTAAGCTCATGGGCATTTTCATAGATGGTTTTTCTAAATTCAATATTTTCTGCCATAATATTAATATCTATATATTTTTCATTATTTAAAGAAATAAGAATTTCTAAATCCCCAAGTTTTGCAAATTCGAGTTTAATCTGAGCAAAAAATTTGTCCTTTTTTCCGCGTCTAAACATAATTTTAGAATCATTTAAATCATCCCAAGAAAAAGGCAGATAAGTATTGATAGAATCATTAGCTAAAGACATAAGCTGATTGATTTCAATTTGCGCTAAAAGACGATTAGCTTGATTGTATACAGCTTCATTGCCTTCATTTTTAGCCAAATTTGAAATTTGCAAAAGTGTTGATTTTACATCATGATGTAAAGATTCAGCTATATCTTGTTCTGTTTTTGGTTTAATTTGTGCTAGATCTTTGATAGAAAGATTGAGTTTGTGTTCGAGATTTTTAAGTTCTGCTTGATTAAGCTTGGCATTTTGAGTATAGGGTTCAAGTTCTTTTAAGCTTTCATTAAGTCTACGAGAAAGATTGCTTAAATTTTTACTTAAATCTTGCACTTGTTCTAGATCTAAATTTTCTACATTAAATGCTAAATTTTTTACAATATTTTGTTTTATAAATTCCTGATTTTTAAAAATATTTTGCATAGTTTGGTTATTGTTAGATTGAATATTTTGAGTATTATTTAAATTTTGCGTATTGTTTGTGTTAGGATTTGAAGTGTTGGTATTTGTATTGATTGAAGTTTTGTTTTCTGTTTTTGTTTCATAAAATTTTGGATTTTCTTTGATATTTTCTTCGTGAGTTTTTGTGCTAGAATCTAAATTTGCATTAACTTCTTTTTTAGGTAAATTTTCTTCGTTTTTTACATCTTGCTTAATATCGGTTTTAGCATCATCTGCGAGAGTTTCTTCTTTTGATACTTTTATATATTTTTCTTCATCTTGGTTTTTTGTGTTATGATTAAGTTTTTCTTCTTTGATATTTTCTTTGTTACTTAAAAGATTTTCTAAAATATTTTCTTTATCTTGTATTTTAGAAGCTTGATTGCCTAGTATATTTTTTAAAGTATTTTCAAGTTTTTCAAAGGCGGTAGCAGTTTGCTTAAGGATGTTTGGATCTTTTATCATTAAATTTTCTGGCTTATTAAGAGCTTTGAAAAAATCATTTTTGATGGAATTTAATTCTTTTAAAATTTTATTAGCTATAGGGGTGATTTTTTCTTGAGCATGACTGGGATTTTTACTTATATAATTTTTAAAATTTTCCAATTTAGAACTTAAATTTAAAAGTGCTTTAAAAGAACTTTGATTTAAAATTTGCTTATTTTCATTTTTGCTAGAATTAATAATATTTTTTAATTCTTTTAAAGTGTCTTTTGGGCTTAAATTTGTATTTGCAAGCTGGGCTATCTGAACGCTTAGTTTTTCGCTACTAAGACCTTTGATTGTACTTAAAAGAGAGTGAAAACTTTTGGGTAGTAATTCTTCGTTTAGGGCATCTTTTAACTTAGCTTCTAAAAATACGCCTGAATTTTTAAACAAAGGAGCTAAGTTATTGTTTTTTATTTCACTGGCAGGTTTTAAAATTTGATTTAATCTGTCTAAAACTTGTGTAAAAGTATCACTTTTTGCAAGTTCTGTACTTAAGATTTTTAATTCATTAGCAAAATTAGGAGCTAAATTTAAATTTTTTCCTTGTTTAAGTACAGGGGAATCGGGATTTTTTTGAGCATTGATTTGATCTAAAAGTTTATTAACAAGTTCTTTTAATTTGGTACCTGTTTCATTTTGAACAAATTTTGCTAGTATTTCCTCACTACTAGCGTCCTTGCTTAAACCTAAATTTTGCTTTAAAGCTTGTGCAAGTGCTTCTTTTGGATTGTCTTTTAAATTTGTTTTATCTTTTGAAGCAGAGTTATCTACTTTTAAATCATTTTTTTGCGTATTGGCAATTTGACTTGCTAGTTGAGTATTAATCATCAAATATCACCATATTTCCAGGCTTTTTCTTAAATTTTTTATTTAAAATATTTGGTTTATTGATAGCAAAAAGAATTAAAAATGCTAAAGAAACTATATAAAACCATATAAAACCTTTGATTTCAAAATATTGCATTAAAAAACCTAAAATTAAAGGGCCAAACAAAGAGCCCAAAGAATAACAAAAAAGAACCCCACGACCTAACTCTACACCTTTATTTTTGCTTACTAAAACATCATTTGCTCTAGCAAGTGCTAAAGCATATAAGCAAAATATTCCTATACCAAGAGTAATTCCTAAAAAATATTGCATATATAAATGAAGTTTAAAAAAGATAAATATAAGCATAGTGATAAATCCTATACTTGCACAAGTGATAATGGCAAATTTGCGACCAAGTTTGTCTGAAATAGTTCCTATGATGGTTTGTGCAATAAAACCACCTAAAACCCCACAAAATATAAAATAAGAAACCGCTTTTGTATCAAAACCTTGCAAAAGTATAAATAAAGATGCCATAGAAAAAAAGCCATTTATAAGCATTCCGGCTATAAAGCTTGTGACGATAGCTAAAGGAGCTATATCAAAAATTTTAGGCATAGAAATAGGACTTGATGCGGGTAAAACAGGTTCTTTGATTTTAATTAGATTTAAAGGTAAAGATGAAAGTAAAATTAAAGTTGCACTGAGGATAAATACACTATGTTTGCTTAAATTTAACGCTATGATTAAAACTCCAATACCAAACGCAAGATAAAAAACAATTTCATAAAAACCTAAAATTCTAGATCGAATGGCATTTTTGCTTTTTTCATTAAGCCATGATTCTATGACCATTAAAAGTCCATAGTAGCAAATTCCTATGAAAAATCTTAAAACAGCCCAAAAAATAAGATTTTCGCTTACTGTATGAAGCATAGCTGAAATTCCAAAAATAGCACCAAATAGCCCAAAAGAGCGTATATGACCTATACGAGAAATAATTTTATGAGCACTGATGGTTCCAATAAGAGCGCCTACAAAAAAACAAGAACTTACTACTCCAACAGCTAAAGAACTTTCTCCGTTTTCTTTTAATATAACACCTATAGAGCTTACTATCAAGGCATTACCTGCAAATAAAAATGCCATACCAGCAAAAAGTGCTGTCATTGATTTAATAATTTTTTTTGGACTCATACTTTTTTATATATAAAATAAAAATAAACACACAAACTAGCAAGGATGAAATTCCACAAATATAAGCAAAGATATCTAATTTATCTTGGCGATGTAAAAATAAAAATCCAGCAACCAATACTACATAAGCCATCAATTTAAAGAGAGTAAAAAACATAGCAAAAAAATGGATTTTCTCTTTAACATTTGGCTTTAAATCGTCTTTTAGAACTTTAAAATGAATAATTTTTGATAAATTTTGTTTTTTTTTGATAAAAAGTGATGAAATGAAATTAAAATCTTTTTCATAATTTTTTGATTTTTTTATAATGACTTTTTTATAATTTAAATAAGAAGCAAAAATAATCAATAAAACACTAAAAAAAGCTATTTCATAGCTTAAAAATGTATCTAATTTAAAATGATTTAACGATGAAAATATGATCCAAAAAAATAAATGAATAATGGCAAAAATACAAAATAGAGCTTTTTTATGTTCCATTATTTGTTCTTTTCTTTTTGAATTTTTTCTTTGATCAACTCATCTCTTTCTTTAAATTCTTCATAGCTTTTTACTTGAACTTTATAAGCTTTGTAAACATTAAGTATAGCAGCACTGATCCCCCAAAAAACTCCAAGCCAAAAAAGCCAAGGATAAGGAGTAAATTTTTTAAGTAAATATCCTATTCCCACACCTATAAATACAGCAACAACCATAGAGATACCAAGACTTAAACCATCCGCAGCTTCAAGAGTTTTGCGAATGATTTTTTGTCTTTTGCTGTTGGAATTTTCTAAGTGATTTTTTTCTTCTTTTAAAATATTGCTCATATTCTTTTAAAGCTTTCCCTAACAGCCTCTAGTGTTGTATCTATAATTTTATCATCCATTTTTGAACATATAAAGCCTGTTTCAAATTGAGAAGGTGCTAAATAAATTCCATTTTCAAGCATATTTTTGTGAAATTTTGAAAATAATGCTAGATCGGATTTTAATGCATCTTGGTAGTTTGATACAGGATCTTTGGTGAAAAAGTATCCAAACATAGAACCTACATGACAAACTTGCAGTGGAAGTCCTTTTTCATCTGCTAATTTTTTCATTCCTTGGGTAAGTTTTTTTGCTAATTTTCCAAGTTTGTCATAAAGCTTGGTTTTCTTTTTGGCTTTTGTAAGACTTGCTATACCTGCAGCCATTGCTAAAGGATTTCCACTTAAAGTTCCTGCTTGATAAACTCCACCCAAAGGACTTAAAATATCCATAATTTCAGCTCTAGAAGCAAATGCTGCTGCAGGTAGACCGCCTCCTATTACCTTACCAAAAGTAATTATATCTGCTTGGATATGATTGATTCCATAGGAACCAAGGTAAGATGCTCTATATCCACTCATTACTTCATCAAAAATCAGCAGAGTTTGATTGTTTTTACAGATCTTAGCAAGTTCTTCTAAAAAATCTTGTTTAGCTGGAACTAACCCCATATTTCCAGCAATAGGCTCAATGATAACACATGCAATATCTTTATTTTTTTCAAAAAGCTCTTTAACGCTATTTATATCATTATATTTAGCTACTAAAGTGTGTTTAGCTACATCTTCTAAAACACCCAAAGAACTAGGAGAGTTAAAAGTAGCAGCACCACTTCCTGCACTCACTAATAATGAATCAGAATGCCCGTGATAACATCCTTCAAATTTTAAAATTTTATCTTTTTTAGTAAAACCACGGGCAAGACGAATAGCACTCATGGTTGCTTCTGTTCCACTGCTTACAAAGCGGATCTTTTCTAAATGAGGAAAATCAGATAAAACAAGCTTGGCAAGTTCAGTTTCTAATAAAGTTGGAGCTCCAAAACTTGAACCTTTATGAAGTGCTTTTTGACAAGCTTTTTGTATATCTTTATCGCAATGTCCAAAAAGTAAAGGCCCCCAGCTTTGAACATAGTCTATATAAGAATTTCCATCTATATCGAAAATATAAGCACCTTTTCCATGAGAAATAAATTTTGGCTCACTTTGAACATTTGCAAAAGCACGAACTGGAGAATTTACACCACCTGCGATGAATTTACACGCTTCTTTAAAAGCTTTTTTGTTTGTCATTTTTCTTCCTTGCTAAATTGCTTGATGTAATTATATAAAGTTACAATTTCATCATTTGTTAAAGAGTAATTTGGCATGATTGATTTTGCGTCTTTACTCTGATTAAGAGAATTTTTAAAATTCTCAAAACTAAGATTTTGTATACTTGGAACTTTATAAGCTGTTTTAATACCATTTTTCATATAATATCCTAAAATTTGTTCGCTTCCATTTGCTCCATGACATTCTTTACAACTAATGCCCCTTGGATTTTCATAAAGCATTTTAGAGTATTCTTTAAGAGTGATAAAATCAGCACCAAAAAGACTGATACTAAATAAAAAAAACATTAAGACAATTTTCAAAGTTTCACCTTGTTAATGAAGTTTTAATATGATACAATTTTTACTTTAAAAAAGTGATTAAATTTATAGAAGGAAAATAATGACTTTGCTTGATGGTAAAGCTTTAAGCGCAAAAATCAAAGAAGAATTAAAAGAAAAAAATCAATTTTTGAAAAGCAAAGGGATTGAAAGCTGTTTAGCTGTTATCTTGGTTGGAGATGATCCTGCAAGTCAAACTTATGTAAAATCTAAGGCTAAAGCCTGTGAAGAATGTGGAATTAAATCTTTAGTTTATCATCTTAATGAAAATACTACACAAAATGAACTTTTGGCATTGATTAATACCTTAAATCACGATGATAGTGTTCATGGAATTTTGGTTCAACTTCCCTTACCTGATCATATTTGTAAAGATTTAATACTTGAAAGCATTATAAGTAGTAAAGATGTTGATGGCTTTCATCCTATTAATGTAGGATATTTAAATTTAGGCTTAGAAAGTGGGTTTTTGCCTTGTACTCCACTTGGAGTTATGAAGCTTTTGAAGGCTTATGAAATTGATTTAGAAGGAAAAGACGCTGTTATTATAGGTGCTTCAAATATAGTAGGTCGTCCTATGGCTACTATGCTTTTAAACGCTGGAGCTACAGTAAGCGTTTGTCATATTAAAACCAAAGATTTGAGCCTTTATACTAGGCAAGCTGATTTGATTATAGTAGCAGCAGGTTGTGTGAATTTACTTCGATCGGATATGGTAAAAGAAGGAGTGATTGTTATTGATGTTGGAATCAATCGTCTTGAAAGTGGAAAGATAGTAGGAGATGTAGATTTTGAAGAGGTATCTAAAAAATCTAGTTATATAACTCCTGTTCCAGGTGGAGTAGGTCCTATGACTATAGCCATGCTTTTAGAAAACACAGTTAAATCTGCTAAAAATAGACTTAATTAGGGAAAATCTATGGAAATTTTAAAGAAATTATATAAATTTTCACAGTCTTGGACTGGAACTGTAGTTATTGTTCTTTTGGTGATTTTTTTCTTTATACAAGCTTTTGTTATTCCTTCTGGTTCTATGAAAAACACCTTATTGGTAGGGGATTTTTTATTTGTTAAAAAATTTAGCTATGGTATCCCAACTCCTCATATTCCTTGGTTGGAAATTCCTGTTTTGCCAGATTTCAATAAAGATGGGCATTTGATAAAAGCACAAGGGTCACAAAGAGGAGATATAGTTGTTTTTAGAAATCCTAGAAATGAAAAAGAACACTTTGTAAAGCGTTGTGTAGGCACAGGAGGAGATAGGATAGTTTATGCAAATAAAACACTTTATGTAAGAATGCATGAGGGTGATGAATTTATGAAAGAACATTATCCGAATGATCTTGTTACTCTTGGAGGGCAAATTTATGTAAAAGAACCTTATAAACAAAAAGGTATTCATTATGATCCAAAAAAAGATATAGAAAGCGATATTTTACGCTTTCTTAGCATAGGTGATTTTGCTATGTCTCCAACTTATATTAAAGAACTTGGAAATCATATAGGTTTTAGCGGCGGAAATGCTTATGTTTTTGATGTGCCTGAAAATGAGTATTTCATGATGGGTGATAATCGCGATTATTCTTATGATAGTCGTTTTTGGGGTTCTGTTCCTTATAGGTTGATAGTAGGTAAACCTTGGTTTGTATATTTCTCTTGGGATAAAGATAAAAATGTTCGCTGGGAAAGGATAGGGCGTTTTGTTGATACCTTGGAAAATGATGAACAATATATCCATGATCATGATGATGAGGATAAATTAAGCTAATGTTTGTGAAAAACACAAACATTATATTTTTAAAAGCGTGATTTCATCACCTTTTTTTAATTTGCTTATATTTTCTTCACTTATAAGTAAAAATTCACTTTTAATAAGTGGAAGTATCATACCAGATCCAAATTTATTTTCATTAAATGGTGTAAAAATATCTTTTTCTAAATTTCCTAAGATGAGATTATTTCTTCCGCTTTTAAGCTTTAAATCCATACCCATTTTGCCATAAAATGTTAAAGGATTGTCTAGGTTTCCACTTAATAAAGCAATAATTTTTTTAGCAAAAATAAAACAAGAAAGATAGGCCGCCATGGGATTTCCTGGTAAAATCAATACGAAATTCTCACCCTTTCTATAAAGCTTAGTAGGTCTTGCAGGGCGTGCTTTTAGTCCTTTAAAAAGCGGAGTAAAGCCTAATTCATCTAAAGCTTTTTCCATAAAATCAGCCTCGCCAACGCTTGCACCTCCTGAAGTGATTAAAAGATCAAAATTTGTATTTTCTAAAGCCTCTTTAGTGCTTTTAAAATTATCTTTGATAATACCTAAATAAGAAGCATTTTGAAGCATGGTTAGTAAAGGCAAAGCATTAGCATTATAAATACTTTCTTCATCGCATTCTTGCCAAGGTTCTTTTAGCTCATTTCCACTTGAAAAAATACCTATGCGAATTTTTCTTATGACTTCTATTTTATAAAGCCCTTGAGAAGCAAGCAGGGCGATATGTTTATCATTAAGTTTGGTGCCTTTTTGAAGTAAAATTTCACCTTTTTTTAATTCTTCGCCTTTATAGCGATAGGCATTGTATTGTTTAGGGGCTTTTTTAATGATGAGTTTATTTTCTTCTATATACTCATCTTCTAACATTAAGATAGTATCAGCATTTTTGGGCATTTTAGCCCCTGTCATGATTTTATAGCATTCATTCTTAGCAACTGTATAAAAATTTTTATCTCCTGCAAAAATAGTCCCTTTAATCTCCAAAGCCTCATTGATATCAGTATAATTAAAAGCATAGCCATCAAGAGCAGCATTGTCAAAACTAGGTAAATTTTTTCTAGCGTATAAATCTTTAGCTAAAATTCTATCCTTTGCTTTTTCAAGGCTAATAAGCTCACTTTCATCTAAGCATGAAATTTGATTTTCTAAGTCTTTTAAGGTTTTAAAGATATTTTTCATTCTTCAAGCCTTGTGATTTTAACACCTAAACCTTTAAATTTTTCTTCTAAATTTTCATAACCTCTATCAAGATGATAAATTCTATGGACTTTGCTTGTGCCTTTAGCTGCAAGAGCTGCTAAGATAAGGGCTGAAGAAGCACGCAAATCTGTAGCCATGACATCAGCAGCGTTAAGTTCTTTTCCGCCTACTATAGTAGCAATATGACCGTTGAGTTTAATATCTGCACCCATTCTTAAGAGTTCGCTTACATGCATGAAGCGATTTTCAAATAGTCTTTCATCGATAATGCTAGTTCCATTAGCCTTTAAAGCTAGTGCCATAAACTGCGCTTGCATATCGGTTGGAAAGCCTGGATATTCACTTGTCATGATTTCTACAGGTTTAATTTCTTTAGCAGGAAGTAGGGTGATACTATCTTCTGCAATCAAAGTTTCAAAACCCATTTGATGAAGTTTTGCTAAAACTGCACTAAGATGAGTGGCGTTAACTTTATCTAAAGTAATTTTAGAATTTGTAATAGCCCCTGCACAAAGATAAGTTCCTGCCTCAATTCTATCAGGTATAACGCTAAATTCTTTAAATTCTAAAAGTTCTCCATCGCTACCATAAATTTCAAGTTCATCTGTACCTATGCCTTTAATTTCAAGTCCTGCGTCTTTTAAAACTTCGCAAAGTTGAACTACTTCGGGTTCTTTTGCAACATTTAAGAGCTTGGTTTTACCTTTAGCTAAAGCTGCTGCCATGATGATGTTTTCGCTACCTGTAACCGTGATTTTATCAAAAAGAATTTCATTGCCTTTTAAATTTCCACTAGCTACGACATAGCCTTGTTTAATTTGTATATTTGCCCCCATTTTTTCCAAGGCTAAAAGATGTAAATCAATAGGTCTTTGTCCTATGGCACATCCACCAGGCAAAGATACTTCACAATGCCCAAAACGAGCAAGTAAAGGTCCTAGAGCAAGTATGGAAGCACGCATTTTACGCACAATGTCATATTTAGCTATGGTTTGATTAAGAGTGTTTGTGTTTAATAAAGCACTATTGTTTTGAAAATTGACTTTAGCTCCTAAATTTTCTAGCAAAGATATAAGAGTTTTTATATCAGCCACATTAGGAACATTGTTGATTTTTACTTCATTTTTGGCAAGTATGCTTGAAACGATCAAGGGTAGGGCAGCATTTTTTGCCCCGCTTATTGTAACATTTCCGCTTAGATGATTTGTGCCTTCGATTTCTAGATAAGTCATATTTTTCCTTGAAAAAGTTTAAAAATGCATCATTATAGCATTCTTAAACTTTTGAAAAAATATAATCAAGCTTGTTGACTTTGGAGTTCTTGAATTTGAGCTTGAATAGTTGAAGCTTGGGCATTTAATGTTGCTATTTGACTTTCAATACTTTTGATTTGATCCTCATTAGCTTTAGACATTTTTGCAGTTAGTTCAACAATTTTTGCTTGAATTTCTGCAAGCTTTTGTGTTAATTCTGTAAGTTTATCTTCACTATTGCTACTACTATTTTGTTGCGTGTTGTTTTGTGCGTTTAAAGCTTGAGCTGGAGCTTGAGAATTGTTTTGATTAGAAGTATTTGATTTTTCTTTGGCTTCTTTGCTGATATTTACCTCTACAGCTGGATCTTGCGCTAAAGCATTTTGTTCTTGATTTTTAGAGTTTTGATTTTCTTCGTTTAAGTTGACTTTAACATATTGACTTAAGCTATTTAAGGAATTGTTAATTTGCATATTTTCTCCTTAATTTATAATATATATTACACTAAATCGACATTATTTTAAAAAATATACTATAATTTAAAATAATTTTTATTAAGGTTTGCAATGGGCGTATTTTTAGTTCTTTTGGGAGGTATTTTTTGGGCTATTAGCGGTGTTTTAGCTGAATACCTTTTTAAAAATAATTATAGCGTAGATTGGGTTTGTTTTTATAGGCTTTTATCTACAGGGTTAATTTTAATTTTTTTAAGTTTTAAAACTCAAAAAATTTTAGTTTTTGCAAATTTAAAAGAAAGCTTAAGTATTTGTATATTTGGATTTTTTGGGCTTTTGCTAACACAATTTGGTTATTTTAAGGCTATTTATTATACCGATGCTGGAACTGCAACTATGATACAATATTGTGCACCTTTAATTATAATGCTTTATTTGTGCTTTAAAAATAAAAAATTTCCTAAATTGATAGAAATTTTTGCTTTGATTTTGATTATTTTTGCTTTGTTTTTACTTGCAACTAAAGGAGATATTGAAGCGGTGGTTTTAAATTATTGGGGTATTTTTTGGGCTGTTATAGGAGCTTTTGGAGTTGCTTTTTATTCTTTAAGTGCTAGAGAAGTGATATTAAAATATGGTCTTTTTTGGATAATGGGTTGGGCGAGTCTTTTTGCTTCTTTTGTATTTTTATTAATCTTGCAATTTGATAAGGGTTTAATTCACTATGCTTTTAACTTAAAAGCATTTTTTTCTATGGGCGGGATTGTCTTTATCGGAACTATAGGGGCTTTTTGTTTGTATTTAAAAGGAGTGGAATATATAGGCGCTCTAAGAGCCAGTATGATTGCCTCCATAGAACCTGTAGCAGCTGCTTTAATGAGTTTTTTATTTTTAAAAACCCGTTATAGCTTGCTTGATATTTTTGCTTTTGTTTTGATTATATTGAGTGTTATTTTAAATGCAAAAAAGACTAAAGCTTCATAAAGTTTTTAAGTATTTTTTTGCCTTTTTGAGTTAAAACCGCTTCAGGGTGAAATTGCAATCCATAAATAGGATATTTTTTATGTTTAATTGCCATAATAATATTTTCTGAATTATGAGCTAAAATTTTGCATTTTTCAGGCATAGAACTGATGTGTAAAGAATGATATAAGCAAATTTCAATTTCTTTTTTAATACCCTTAAAAATAGGATCTTTTTTAAAATAAAGTTTAGAAATTTTACCATGCATGGGATTTTGCATTTTAGAAACCCTGCCGCCAAAAACTTCAGCTATACACTGATGTCCTAAACATATACCTAAAATTTTTTTATTTTTTTTAAAATATTTGATTGCTTTTAAACTTAATTTAGATTCCTTAGGAGAATGAGGGCCAGGAGAGATGATAAGATGAGTAAAATCAAATTTTTCTAATTCTTTAGCTTTTTTAAAGGCATCATTTTTTATCACTTTACATTCAAAACCAAGTTCTTTAAGATAATAGATGATGGTATAACTAAAAGAATCATAATTATCTATAAATAAAATTTTCTTCATTGTAATTTTACCTTTTTTAAACCACGCACGGAATTAATGCAATAAATATTTTCTGCTTCAAATAAATCTTGTTTAAATAATGCTTTTTCTTTTATCAAACCAAGATTGACTAAGAAATTTCTATATACGCCATTTAACATACCACTTTGAATTTGTGGAGTATAAAATTGAGCGTTTTTTTCTAAGATGAGATTGGTTCTTGAGCCTTCGCAAAGTTCATCTTTTTCGTTAAAAAAAGCTATGTCATAACACAAGTTTTGCTGCCATTTGTATGAGTGTTGATTATAAAAACTACGTAAAGAGCTTTTGTGATAGAGATTGTCACTTTTTGAGTTAATTTTATCATCACTTAAAAGCAAAATATCGTTTGAATTTTGTTTTAAGGCACTTTGTTGAAATTCGTATCTTCCGTCTCTGTATAAAATAAGCTTTAAAATTCCTTCTTTATGTGGATTTTTAAAGGGTAGGGGAAAATTATAAAATAAAGAGTGTTTTTTGTGGAAATTTTTTTCATCGAGTTTAAAAAGTGTAAAATTTTGATATTCTTTATAAGAACTTTTTTGATTTAAAACATTATAAAAATCTTTAAAGAGCTTGTGAGTATTAAAATTAAATTTAAGAGCTGAATTTATAAGCCTTAATAAATGTTCTTTTAAAAATAAAATTTGAGAATTTTTAAAATACATGGTTTCAAAAAGATAAAAATCACAAGGATTTAAGATTGCACTTTTAAGTTTTAATTCTTCAAATTCATCTTTGAATTTTGAGTCCCAAACTAAGCCGCTACCCGTGCTATAAGTATAAATTTCATCTTGTTTTTCTAAGGTGCGTATGGCTACGCTAAATTTATTTTTATTTTTGTGTATTAAACCTATAGTTCCGCAGTAAATACCACGATCTCTTTGTTCTAATTCTTCAATAAATTTAATGCTTTCAAGCTTTGGAGCACCTGTAATAGAACCACAAGGAAAGAGAGCTTTAAAAATTTGATATAAAGAAATATTTTTTTTAAGTTTTCCTTGTACGCTTGAAGTCATTTGATGTAAAGTAGGGTGACTTTGAATTTCAAAAAGTTTGGTTTTTAAGCTTTTTTTTGTGATGATTTTTGAAAGATCGTTGCGTAAAAGATCACAAATCATAACATTTTCACTCAGATTTTTTGTATCATTTTGCAAGAAAATTTTATTTTCTTCATCTTTTATAGGATCTTTATCACGCTTAATTGTGCCTTTCATAGGTTTTGTAAATATTTTTCTTTTTTTGGTTTTGAAGAAAAGTTCAGGAGAAAAGGATAAAATTTCTCTTGTTTCATCTTTTATAAAAGCTTTAAATTCAGTATCTTGTCTAGAAAGCAAAAGTTTAAAAAGTTCAAAAGAATCCATTTTGCTATGAAATTTAAAATTTTGAGTAAGGTTGATTTGATAAACTCTTCCTTTAGAGATTGCCTCTTTAACCTTGATGAAATTTTCTTTGTAATTATCTTGATCTAAAAAATTTATAAATTCAGGAATAAATTTTTCTTCATCGATATCTTCTTTTTGAAATTTTTTTCTTTTTTTAAAAGCAAATATAGACAAATAAGCTTTTTTGCTTGTGAAATTTTTATCTTGAAAATATCTATATAGCTCATAATCAGCAAGCATTAAAATATAAAAATCATTTTTATATTTTTCTATAAATTTAAAGCACTTTTTACTTTCTTTGTGGTTAAAGGCTTTTAAAGTGTGTTTTAAATCATGGTAAAAATATTTATCAAAAACAGCATAGTTTTCAAGAGTCACTTAATTCCTTTGCAACCTGTGCGGCAAGTTTTAATTTATCATTATCAAAATGAGTGTAAATTCTTGAGGTATTTAAACTTGCATGCCCTAAAGCTTCTTGAACTAAAACTAAATCTTTTTGCTTTTTATAAAGCAGGGTGGCAAAAGTATGACGCAACATATGAGCACCATTTTTTTGTTTGCGAATTCCTGCACGAAATAAAAGCTGTTCTACTATGCGACTGACATAAGATTGAGTCAGTGGAGTGCCTTTTTTATTGACAAAAAGTAGGGCGTCTTTACTCATATAATTAATACTTACATTTTTAAGCAAATCGTAAATAAGTTCTTTTTTTATCATTACAACACGATATTTATTGCCTTTAGCTCTTATTCTTATGATATAAAGATCGTTTTCTTCGCTAATATCACCCATTTTGATATTGATAGCTTCACTTACCCGTATGCCTGTAAAAATGATGATTTTAATAATAAGTTTATTGCGTATGGTATTGTTTTTAAAATCTGCATTTTCAATAGCATCAAGAAATTTTTTAAGCTCTTCTTCACTCATAAATTCAGGTAATTTTACCCCTTTAGAACCTGCTATACCTGCCCAGTTTTTAAGATTGATATCGAAAATATGTGCTTTTTCATCTTCTTCATTTTGCTTGTCTAAAAAATCAAAAAAATTAATCACAGCAATACGGTAATTTTTTTTGCTTGCATCTGATAAAGCACCTGTTATACTTGCTAAAACTTCTACAATGAGTTCTTCATCAATCTGTTTTAAAGAGTAAAGCTTATAAAAATTTAAATATTCAAATACTTTTTTTAAAGGATTAAAATAAGTATTAACTCCACTTAAACCAGCATTTCTTGCTTTTTTTGCTAGAGCGTCAAGTTCATCAATATTTTTTACACCTTTTGTAAGAGCAAAATTAACTTCTGCTAAAGCTTGTGGATTTTTTAACTCTTTGTTAGATAGTGAGTTGAGTTTAAATTTTACATATTTTGCTAACCAAAATAAGAATGATTTTTCAAAATTTTCTTCACAATCTAAAGGGTATTTCATAAAAACTTTTCCTAAATCTAAAATTTTAGCTTTTTAACTAGAAAAGGTATTTTAGTATTAACTTAGTAAAAAAAAGCTTTTTTAGGAAAAAGTTTGTTTTTATATGCAAGGCAAAAAGATTAAAATATTTTTATTAAATAAATCTTATATCAATCATAAAAAGATATGATAAAAGGTAAAAATATATAAAATTTATAATTTTGTATTGAAAACTGTAATTTTCAAACTTTTTTATATACACCTGGATTATTCTACTTTGATATAGATTAAGCTACTGTTTTTACATACTTTTATGATTTTACCTTTTGAGTGAAATAAACTTATCCATAAAATATAATGTAAAAAATTGATAATTTTATTTCGTAAATTAAAATTATATTTTACTTTTCTTGAAAACTATAAAGAATATTTAAAAATTAAATTATTTTATATTATTATCAAAATATACATAAAAATGATAACTTGTGCATTAAATTTTTTAATCCCCTATTCTTGATTTTTAGTTAAAGTAAATATTCTTAGTTATAACATTTTTTAAGAATATTTTTATTTTAATAGTTTTATAATAGTTATTACATAAAAACTTAATAAAAAGTTTTATCAAAACCAAATTTCAAGGAGAGGGTAATGAAATTTCCAGTAAAATTAGCAAGATCTATTGTTGTATGTGCTTTTTTAGCAGGTATAAGTGCTAGCGCATTAAGTGAAGGTAAAGAATATGTAATTCTTAAAAATCCTATTGCTAACGCTGATAATTCATTGATTGAAATTTTTTCTTATCACTGTACTCATTGTTATGATCATCACAAATTTAATACCATGGGTAAAGTTAAAGAAAAATTACCTAATTTAACTTATAAATTTTATCCTGTAAGTTCTATGGGAGATTATGGAAGGCAAGCTAATGAAATTTTTGCTTTTGCGACATTTAAGGATGGTGTAAATAAAATTGATCCTACGGATAAAAATAGCTTAACTCATAAAGTTGCTGAAGCTTATTTTAATGCATATTTTAAGAAAAAACAAAGATGGGAAAATGGTAAAAATCCTGAAGCTTTTTATAGTGTCGGTTTAAAAGCAATGAATGTAAGTAAAGCTGATTTTGAAAATTTCTTAAAAACTCCAGAGGCTGCAGAGCTTTTAAAAAGTTATGAAATTGCCAATCCTATTTCGCAAAATTATGGCACCCCTGCTTTTGTTGTTAATGGAAAATATCAAATCGTTCCAAGTGCAATCAACTCTCCAGAGGCTTTGATTGAAATTACTAAAGAACTTAGCAAGCAAAAATGAGTTATATAAAAATGAAAGATAATTGCAGAAATTTTTCACTTTCCAAATGGCAAGATACGCGCAAACCTTGGTTGATTTTGATTATAGTTACTATAGGGCTTACTTGTATAGCACATTTTTTATTTCAAGAATATCTTTTTATGAAACCTTGTGAACAATGTGTGTATATAAGATTTGATATGCTTGTTATGGCTATAGGTGGTATGATTGCATTAATCAACCCTGCAAATAATATTATAAAAATTTTTTCTTATAGCTTAGCTTTTTATGGAATTTGGCTTGGCTTGGAGCATTGTCTAACTTTAAATCATATCCATGAAGTGGTTCATTCTGAAAATCCTTTTGCAGGCGTAGATGGATGTCGTGAAATTCCTATTTATCCATTTAATTTACCTTTGTATAAATGGGCTCCTAGTTGGTTTTTGCCAACAGGAGAATGCGGGATGGATACCCCTGTAGTTCCAGAAAATGCTTATAATCATCTTAATGCTTTTCAAAAATTTTTTATAGGAACTCCACCTGATTTTGAAAATGGGCTTTATAGTAATGGTTGGTATTTGATTCCTAGTTTAAAGTTTATGAATATGGCAATCTGCTGTCTTATAGCATTTTTATGTTGTTTTGTCGTGCTTTTTGCAATGTTTATAGCCTATGTTTTAGATAAAAATAAACCTAATGCTAAAATTTTTGCATTGGTGATTGTTGCTTTGGTTTTGGTGCTTAAATTTATAGGCGAATCAAAAAATCCGAATCAAAATATAGCTAGTTTAAATCAAGTCGTTTTAAGATACTCTTAAAATACGCAACAAATTATTTTTGTTGCGTATTATTAAAATTTTATTAAGCTATTTTAGGATGTCTTAAATAATTTTAAAGGATTGATCATGAGACTTATCAAAACTCTTTGCATGGCACTTTTAGCGGGTTCTACCCTACTTGCACCTAATGCTTTAATAGCCATGGGTGGTCCTAGTGGAGTGAAAAAATAGATTGGCAAATTCAAGGACAAATAGGTGCGATTAAAATGAATCCTTATGGATTGTCTCCTTTGACCGCTATTATTATGGATAATGGCTATGTCTTAAGTGATATAAAAGTAACTATTGTTCCTAAACCAAACGGTCAAACTATTTCTTATAATGTGAATTCTAAAATGGCTAAGACGTATGGTGGAATTCCTATTTTTGGACTTTATCCTTCTTATAGTAAAGGTAAGTTATACTAAAACCGCAAATGGTAAAAGTCAAAAAGTCATTGATGAGATTTATAAAATTACAACTCCATGGGCTAGCATAGAACCAAGCGGAAGGCACTGATCAAAGAGGAACTCTTTTTTGAAAATGTGAAAGTATTAAAAATGGATCCAAAATTTTCAGATAGGCTATATTTAGTAAATAATGCTCCTGGAAAATAATCTGGCAAAGACTCATAATCTGTATGGAATAATCTTGTAGGTGGTGCTATGGAATGGGATAAAAATTCAAATGTCTTTATCATAAGATACCAAGGGTGAAATCAGATGGTATTATGATAACAATAAACTAATGAACTGGGGCAATATTTACAATCGTGGAATTATGATGAGTTTTCGTCAAAACAAAGATGGAGCTTTAACTTGGGGATTTGGTCAAAGATATATAAAATACGATATCTTAGAAAGAGAAATTTTCAATCGCAAATTACCTGCTGTCTATATAGATTTTTTCTCATGCTATGGACAATATGCAAAAAATGGGCATTATTTCTTCAACAAATACTTTGCGTCCAAGATAGTAAGCATGTACGCGCTGTGCGTGATACTATTGTAGAGGTAGATGAGAATGGTAATGTTGTTGATGATTAGAGATTGTATGAGATTTTAGATCCTTATAGAAGTACTATTATCAAAGCTTTAGATCAAAGTGCAGTGTGTTTAAATATAGATGCAAGCAAAGCGGGTAAAACTTTAAGCGATGAAGAACTTGCCAAAATGGATGAAAGCGACAAATTTGGAGATATAGCAGGTATAGGCAGGAATTTGGGCGCATATAAAGGGTGGAATAAAGAATTTCAAAAATATTTATTGCAACCTGTAGATAAAAATGACAATGAATGGTTTTATCCTGTAACTTCTTTAACTCAATATGAACCAGATAAAGATTCTATTATGGTTTATAGTGCAACGCTGGAATGGCTTTTAATCTTAGTAAAGGTGTAAGTCTTGGAGAACCAAAACCTGAAATTGATGAATTTAACTGGGGCGCTAAGGAGTCTTCGGTTCAAATTCAATTCAGCGGTTCAGGCACGGGTTATCAAGCAATGCCTTTTAGTGTTGATCAAGCATTCAATCCTAAAAAATAAATAAGCCCAAATTTATTTTTGGGTTTATTTATTTTTTTTAAATAAAATTATCTTTGAAAATTTTATTTAACCAAGGATATAATATGCGTAAATTTTTTTGCAAATTTGTTTTAACGCTTGTATTTTGTTCAAGTTTTGCATTAGCAAATAATAGTTTTATTACTCTTAATCCAAGTTTACCTAGCTCTGAAAATAGTGTAATAGAAGCATTTTCTTATAAATGTATACATTGTTACAATCATCATAAATTTGGAACCCTTGAAAAACTGAGAGAAGCTTTTCCAAATTTACATTTTAAACTCTATCCTGTAAGTTTAATGAATGGGGAATTTTCCAAAGAAATGAATGAGCTTTTTGCCTTTGCTCAATATAAAGATGAACAAAATGGTAAAGACGCGAGTTATTCTGATAGTTTATCTTATAAACTTGCTGATGTTTATTTTGTTTCTTATTTTTTAAACAAGCAAAGAAATCTTTCAAATTTAGATGAATTTTACGACATAGGTTTAAAGGCTATGAATGTAAATAAAAATGAAGTATTAAATTTTTTAAATACCCCAAAAGCTAAAGAAATTTTAAGCGAGTTTCAAAGAGCTAATGATATAGCTAAAACCTATGGCACCCCTGCTTTTGTTGTTAATGGAAAATATCAAATTAACCCAAGTGCAATCAATTCGATGCAAGATTTAGAAGATCTAGTTAAAAAATTAAGTAATATGAAATAATAAATTTTTAAGGCAATAAAAATTGCCTTAAAAATTATTTTTTGATCATATTTGTATAAGGTCCATAGCGATGTTGGGTTGTAGAAAAGCTATCATCATAAGGTCCTACATCCATATCTAAAGGCTTAACCTTTCTATCTGGAAAGTCTTTATTTCTATTTGCTTTAATAGGACAAGCTTGTGAATTCATGTAAGCTGCTACATCATAAGCATCTTCAAGACTTAAGTCAGGCGCACCTTGAGGCATATTTTCTTTAATATAAGAAGCAGCTTTGATAAGACGATACATTCCAGTTCCTGTATTATAACTATCATCACCCCAAAGTGGTGGATAAAGATAATACGCCCCTGTGCTATCCTCATTTTTAAGCCCTAAGCCATTTTCTTGATGACAAACGGCACATTTATCCATATAAATTGCCTTACCTTTTTTTAGGATCAGCTGCTCTTAAGATGAAATCTATCTTCTTAAGTCCCTATCCTTCTATCTTAGCTCCTACTGGAACTCCTTGAGATAACCATTGCATATAAGTTAGCATGGCTTTCATTTCAGGTGTATCACTAGGCATTCTTTTGCCATTCATAGAGCGTTCAAAACAGCCATTGATCCTATCTGCTAAGGTAATTACTTTATCTCCTCTTGCATTATATTGTGGAAATCTTGCCCAAATTCCTACAAAACCCGATTGATTTTGCACACTTCCACCATTAGCATGACAGCTTGAACAAGAAAGATTATTTCCCGCAAATCTTTTTTTAGGATCTTTGGCTTGTGGACCCACATATTTGCTTGTTTCATTAAGAATTTTATTTCCCAAAATAACCATTTTGCTATATTCTGAATTTTTTGGCATTTTAGTTTCATCTATAGTGCCATCTTCATTTAATTCCTTAGGTAAATTCCATTTGGCAGTAGGCAGATCAATACCTGTTGCACTCTTAGTTTTTTCCAAATTTGGATCTAAGGTTAAAGCACAACTTCCACATAACAACAAAGTTAAAACTATAGAAAATTTATTCATCAATTTCCCTCCTTATTTTGCGTAATTTAAATTCAGTATAAGACTTTATTTAGAAAAAGTCAATAAAACCTAATTACATTTTAAGAAAAAAGCTTTAAACCTTAAAATAATATTCGTTTATATTTAAAATAGAACTTATATATTTAAAGCAAAAATAAAGTTTTTTCGCTATAATAAAATCTTGCAATATTTTTAAAGGTTAGGTTAATGAAAAATTTAAGCATTCAAGAAAAAAAAGACTTAGACAACTGCGTTTTTCAAAATCTTGGAAGGCAAGATACTTTTACTTTAAGTGTGGTTTTTAAAAATTTTTATTTAAAAATTAAAGCATTTATTTATTCTAAATAATACCACTTAAAATCCTTTTTTGTGCAGGAAAGATCTTTAAAAGAAGGTGATTGGATAAATAGTTTGCACTCTTTATCCAAATTTTCTATCCCGTATATTTTCATAGCCATTCTTGAGTCATGTCTTGTAAGTTCTATTCCAACACAAGCTTGATTGTTGATTTTGTAAAGTAAAGTGCCACCATCTTTTTCATCTATATTTAAAATATCCAAATTCTTATTTTTACTCATATCTTTTACATCTTTACTAAAAGAATATCGGAGTTTATAATATATCATAATATCCTGCATGGTATTTTTCAAATTTTGTAAATTTTCATTAATCAAATATCCATTATTTTTATAAAGTTTTAAAAAATCTTCATTAAGAAATTTTTGAAAACTTTCATCTTTAGATAATTTTTGACAAGAATTATAGCTATTTAAAATTCTAACTTGACTGGCTTCTATTAAAAGTTCAAGGCAATCTTTATTTTCTTGTGAAAATTGCACTAATTTAACTTCTTGAATCTTAAAATCTTTATTCGGTTTTTTTTCATAAGCAAAATCATTTAATTTTTCATAAATATTAGCAAAACTTAAAGAATATAAACTAAAAAAAATTAAAATATACTTTTTCATTGAAAAAAATCTTTGTATTTATTTTTTAGAAATTCCACCACTTCTAAAATTTCATCAACCCCTTCTTTGTTGGAATTTTCGAGTACATTATCTATATTATCAATATAAGCTTCTATTGCATTTTCTAATTTTTCTCTTTTAACTCCAGCGTATAAAAGCATAGCTTCTAAAACTATACTAAGCTCATATTGCAAATCTTCTAATTCATTTTTTAAGGTTTTATTATTGTTTTGATTCATTGTTTTCCTTTTTAAGTTCTTTGCTTTTAATTAAATCAATAATTTGAGCCTTAATATAATTATAATTTGCTCCATCTTTAAATGTCACAAAAAGTCCACCACTAGCATTTTTATGTCCGCCACCACCTACTAAATTTTTAGCCATTAAACTTACATCTATTTTTCCATTTGCACGAAAACTTAAGGTTTTTCTAGAACTAACATCAATAAAAAAGTCATAATCAGGATTTTTTACTAAAAAATCATTTCCAATAACAGAAGTATTGCCTATATTTGAAGTTAAGATGCCTTTATGGCCTTCATATTCTATGCTAAAATTTTCTTTTAGCTCACTTAGTTTTTCAACTACAAAATAAGAAATTAAATTAGAAAGAGTATCATCATTTTTTCTGGCAAAATAATCCTTTTTTATAAAATGAGTAGCATTATCGAGTAAAATATTTGCATTTTCTTTTCCTATAAATTTCCAAGCCTTATCAAGCAAGAAAAACATATAATCAATTTGAGATTCTTTAAACATTACACGATTTATTTCTTTTGCATTGGCAATCAAGCCTAAAAAAACCTTTCCAAGTTCAAAATTTTCATCCTCGCTTAGCCAAATATCAACAGCATTAACCACATCAACAAATTTTGAAAGTTCTAAAACAGGAGTACAGATTTTAGAGAAAAAATCATAAACGATTTTAGTTGCACATCTTTTAGAATCAAGTAAATACCAAGAATATTTTTGAGCACATTCTTCGCCACTTTGATGATGATCAAGAAGAAAAATTTTAGTATTTTTCTCTTTGCAAATTTTTTCAAATTCTTCGCATTGATTTAAATTTAAATTTAAATCTGTTATTAGAATAATAGCTTTTCCGAAATTTTCATCTTTTTCTATATCACCTATAATAGAGTTAAAATTTTCATTAATTTCTTTACCATAATTAGAATTATAAAATTTCACATTTTTAAAATAAAAATTTACTATAAATTGACAAGCATAGCCATCAAGATCTGTATGTGAAAGATGATAAATTTTCATTATATTCCTTAAAGTTCTATCCTAATAATACCCTCGGTATTAAAATTTGTATTTTCTGCAATTTCTGCAAAACTTAACACTACTATATTAATGCTAAAATTATAACAAATATCAGCAATGAATTTTCTAAGCTGCGGTTCAACGCAAAGTATAAAAGGCTTGATACGACCATTTGCTACTGCGGCAACTTCAGCCCTTAGAGTATCTACTAAAGTACCTGTTTGAGCTACACTTAAAGGCAAGTGATAACTTCCATCTCTAAATTGTACATTTTCCATTAAAACCGCAGAACTAGCAGAGTCTAAGATAAAAATATCCAAATTTCCTTTATCATCTAAATACATATTTGTAATCATCCTAGCTAAGGACGCCCTTACATGTTCAATAATCATATCAAAACTCTTGCTTACTTCTGCTATATCGCTTACAGATTCTAAAATAGTAAGCATATCTTTAATTGGTATGTGATGCTTAAGCAAGTCTTTGAGAATTTTTTGAATAAGACTTACAGGTGCAACACCTAAAGCACCTTCTACGATGATTGGATAATCATTTTTAACCTTATCAAGAAGATTTTGTACCTCTTGGCGTGTGAGAAGTTCGCTTGCGTGCGCTTTGATAAGTTCGCTCATATGTGTTGAAATAACACTTGCAGGATCTATTACTATATAGCCATTTAATGTTGCTTCATCTTTTAAATTCGCATCAATCCAAAGTGCATCAGAGTTAAAAGCGGGTTCTTTTGTAGCAATCCCTTCTATCTCTTCTGTGATAAAACCACTATCCATGGCTAAATATTTATCCGGATAAATTTCAGCACTTGCTATAGACACGCCCTTGAGTTTAAAACTATACTCATTTGGTTTAAGTCTTAAATTATCTCTTATTCTTATTTTTGGCATTAAAAATCCTAAACTTTCAGCAATACTTCTTCTCATTGAGCGAATTCTTTCTGTAAGTTCGTTTTCAGCAAGCTTAATAAGTCCGTATCCAAGTTCAAGTTCTAAAATTTCAACTTTGAGTATATCGTTAATCTTGTGCTCTTCTTCTTTGAGAATTTCTTCTTCGCTTTTCTTAGCAGGCGCTGCCGTTGTCCCACCTGCTCCACTTTGAGATGCAACTGCGGCACTTGGTTTGCTTTTTGTAACTGTAGTTATATCAATTTTACCTTCCTTAACCTGCTTGGTAAGATAGCCAAGGCTTAAAAATACTAAAGCCATAAAGCCCAAGGATAAAGTTGGCAAACCAGGCACTAACGCAAAGATAAAAAGTACAAAACCTACTATTAAAAGCGTGCGATATTCGCTTAAAAGTTGAGTTAAAGTTCCTTCTGCAAAATTTTCCTCATCTTTGCTTGCACGAGTGATAATTATAGCGGTTGCAGTAGAAGTAATAAGCCCTGGAATTTGAGATACAAGTCCATCACCTATGGTTAAAATAGTATAGGTAGAAGCAGCATCGCTTAAAGCCATATCGTGCTGAAAAGATCCTATTAAAAAACCACCTATGATATTTATAATAGTTATGATAATTCCTGCAACAGCATCTCCTTTGATAAATTTAGAAGAACCATCCATTGCACCATAGAAGTTTGCCTCAGCAATAACTTCTTGACGTCTTGCTCTAGCGGTTTGTTCATCAATAAGTCCTGCATTTAAATCCGCATCAATAGCCATTTGTTTACCCGGCATCGCATCAAGTGTAAATCTTGCTTGTACTTCAGAAACCCTTGTACTACCTTTTGTTACAACCATGAAATTAATCAATACTAAAATACAAAATACAATCACGCCAATGACCATATTTCCACCAACAACAAATTCTCCAAATGCTGCTATAATCTCACTCACAGCTTCAGGGCCGTTTTGCCCTTCGCTTAAAATCATCCTTGTGGTAGCTATATTTAATGAAAGCCTAAATAAAGTGATAATCAAGATTAAAGTTGGAAAAGTTGTTAAATCTGTCGGTTTGGGTATATAAATAGAAATTAAAATAATTAATACCGATAAAGCTATGCTTAAAGCCAAGAAAAAGTCCAAAATAGGGCTTGGTAAAGGAACTATAATAATAGCTAAAATACAAACTAAAAAACCAACAATAGTCAAGCTTTTAGCTTTTAAAACAGGAGCGATTAAAGGCCCCAAGAAAGGAAAAACTAAATCGACTATTTTATTTTTTGCCATTATTTTTCATAATATCTTCTAAAGTAATAGAATCTAAAAATTCATCTACTTTATTTTGTAAATTTACTAACATAGGCATTAAGGTGCAATTTTCTTCTTTATTATTTGGACAAGTGCCACCACTGCATTCAAATACACTGATATCCTTTTTTTCAGCACTATTAACAATTTCTTTTATAGTATATTGACTTGGTTCTTTGATTAAAACAAAACCACCTTTTGCCCCTTTAAAGGATTTTAACAAGCCATCTTTAGCTAAAGTTTGTAAAATTTTAGCTAAAAAACTTTTAGGAATATCAAGCTCTAAAGCTAAAGAATCTACATCTTGAGGTGTTTCTTTTTGAGAAATATAAATTAAAGAAAGTAAAGCGTATTCGCTAGCTTTGGTAAATAGCACAGATTCTCCTTGTTATAACTACAGAAATAGCTGTAATTATAATAAATAATTCTTAGAAAAAGACTTAAATTTTGACAAAACCTTCTAAAAAAGATAAATTCAGTTTATTTTTTGCTTTTTAAGATAAAATTACAGTTCTTTAATTTTATTATTTTACCAATCAGGAGGTCTATCATGGCTTTGGATTCGGCCAAAAAAGCAGAAATAGTTGCGAAATTCGCTAAAAAACCAGGTGATACTGGTTCAACAGAAGTTCAAGTAGCTCTTTTAACTGCAAGAATTGCAGAACTTACAGAACATTTAAAAATCTACAAAAAAGACTTTTCATCAAGATTAGGACTTCTAAAACTTGTAGGTCAAAGAAAAAGACTTTTATCTTATCTTAAAAGAAAAGATTATAATTCTTATAGTAAGTTAATTACTGAATTAAATCTTAGAGATAAATAATTTTTAAGCCCTTTTTACGGGGCTTTTGCCTTTTAAATTTCTTCTTTTGTAATCAGTTTTATATATCAAAAACACAAGAAAAATCTTACAAGATTTCCCTTTGTCCTTTGGCATCAGGTTCGCTTAAAATCCCGTTTTGCGTAAGTTGTTCAATAATATTTGCAGAGCGGTTATAGCCGATTTTTAAACGGCGTTGTAAATAAGAAATGCTTGTTTTTCCATCTTCTAAGATTACTCTTTTAGCTTCTTCATAAAGCTCATCTACTTCCCCATCAAAGCTTTCATTTGTTGTAACACCTACGCTTTGTTGATCCTTTAAAAAGCTTTCATCATATTCTACGCTTTGTTGATCCTTTAGAAAATCCACGATTTTTTCTATTTCAAATTCGCTTGCAAAAGGCGCATGCAAACGCACTATAGAGCTTGTTCCAGGAGGAGTAAATAAACAATCCCCTCTTCCAAGTAAACTTTCAGCACCCATAGCATCTAAAATAACTTTAGAGTCAATTTTTTGCCCTACTTTATAAGAAATTCTACTTGGTAAATTCGCTTTAATTAGTCCTGTTACAACATCAACAGAAGGTCGTTGTGTAGCTACAATCAAGTGGATTCCACTTGCTCTTGCCATTTGCGCAAGTCTTCCTATATAAAATTCTACATCTTTACCCGCAGTCATCATCAAATCAGCAAGTTCATCGATAATTACTACAATAAAAGGAAGTTCTTCTCCGCCTAATTCTTTCATTTTTTCATTGTAATTTTCTATATTTTTGGTTTTTGCATCAGCCATTAAGCGATAGCGTCTTTCCATTTCAGCTACCATATTTGAAAGCGCATTGACTGCTTTTTTTGGATCTGTGATAACAGGAGTTAAAAGATGAGGAATGTCATTATAAATGCTAAATTCAAGCATCTTAGGATCTATCATCATCAAACGCAAGGTTTTTGGAGAGTTGCGATATAAAAGACTTAAAAGCATAGAATTTATCCCCACACTTTTACCACTACCTGTCGTTCCTGCGATGAGTAAATGCGGAAGTTTTTTAAGATCGGTTACAAAAGCATTGCCTACTATATCTTTACCTAAAGCTATGGTTAAAGGACTTTTAGCGTTTTTAAAAACTTCACTTTGTAAAATTTCTCTTAAATAAATGGTTTGAATTTCATCATTTGGAACTTCTATACCTACAACATCTTTTCCTGGTATTGGAGCTTGAATACGGATTGATTTTGCCATTAAAGCCATAGTTAAATCATCTTGTAAATTTAAAATACGACTTACTTTCACATCTGCACTAGGACGAAATTCAAAAGTAGTTACCACAGGACCAACATAAGTGCTTATAACATCGCCGCCTATTTTAAAACGACGCAATTTTTCAAGAAGATTATAAATTTTTTTATCTATTTCACTTTCATTGATTTCTTGTTTGTGTTCTTTTGGATTAGCTAAAAAATCTAATGGCGGCAAGGTGAAATCTTTTGGTTTTTCTACTTCGCCCTGCTCTATTTCACGCAATAAAGCTTGGTTAATAGCAATTTCTTTGGCTAAAACTGCTTTTTGAAGTTTAACTTCTTGATCATTTGTTTTTTCATTATCGATTTTAGTTTCTGTATTTTGGATAAAATCGAGTGTATTTTTTTCTTCTATAACTATTTCATTTATATTTTTTATAGGAGTAGGTTCTATATAAGGATGATTTAACTCTTCTACAATGGGAGCAAATCCAAAGATATTGTCTGCTTTATCTAGATTTTTATTTTCATTTATTTTGTCTGATTCTTCTGTTTCTGTTTTAATTGTTTTTGGGCTATTAAAACTATATTTATTCCCTTCTATAATATCGCTTGAATTTATCGCATCATATTCTTCTAATTTTTTAATTTCTTGTTTTACTTTATTTTCTAAAATTTCATTTTGATAGGCTTTGTATTCTTGTTCTAGTTTTTCTTTTTTTATCAAATTCTCTCTAAGTTCAAGCTCTTTTGTAAAAATTTTTGGTTTAACTTCTTGATTAGAAACTGGAATTTCAATATTTTTACGTTTATAACTTGGCTCATCTAAATTTTTATTTGTATCTATTTGCTTTATATCTTCAAGTTTTTTAGGTTTTAAAAAACGTTCAGGAATCATATCTACCTCTTCTTCTGAAATAAAATTAAAATCTTCATCAAGACTAATGCTCATTTTACTAGCCTTTTGTGCGAAATTTCGCACTTGTTGAGAATACTCATGAACAAAACTTCTTGATTCTTTTAAACTTTGTTTATCAATCTCTATGGTTTCATCTAAAATTTGATTTTTTAGTTTTTCAAAATTTTCCTTGGCCGTGGTAATTGAATTTTTACTTGCATTGATATTGCTATCTTTAATTATCTGTTCTAAGTTATTGGTTTCCCTTTTTTTGTTTATTTGTAAATTTCCATAAATACTATCTTGCAAAATATTTAATTTTGGAGCTATAGGTTCTGATTTACCTACATCTTCTTTCTCGTTTTCTCCACCAAATACACGCATAAGTAAAGATTTAAAAGCTTGCTCTATTTTTAATAAATAAGTAAAATCTAATTCTATTTTTAAAATTTCTTTTGCAAATTTTGGAAACAATAAAACCAAAGAAAATAGTAGAAGTAAAAGAGCAAAAATTCCACTCCCTGTACGCCCTAAGATTATAGAAAAAAATCCATATACAATTTCTAAAATATACCCAAACTCTCTATAAAAGACAGAAAATAAAAGCAAGGTAGAAAAAAAGGCCAAAGAAAAACCAAAAAGCTCCCTACGCTTAAAATTTTCTATTTTATATTTTTTTTTATAGTAGAGATAATTTAATATAAGCAAAGAAAATGGATAATAATACCCAAATTCTCCAAATAAAAATAAATTAGCCTTGTAAACCCATTCTCCCATGCCAGGTGCTAGCATACAAAGACAAAGATAAAAAATAACAAGCGTGGAGCTGGTAAAAATGGCTTCTTTTTTAATATTCTTTCCTTGAAAATAAAATCAAAGCCAAATTATACCATAAAAAATTTTACATATAATTTAATAAGCTAAGTTGAGAAATTGTTGTACTAGCTTTAAGAGAAGCTTGATATGCAAGTTGAACTTGCATTAAATTCATCATTGCCTCACCATAATCTACATCAATCACATTTGATTTTATACTTTGGACATTAACGCTTAAAAAGGATGTGCGTGTATTAACACCTTCGATAGTATTATGATATGCTCCCATAGTTGTATTAAGCTTGCTAACATGATCTGCTAAATGATCAAGTCTTTCTAAAGCTCCTTGCATACCTGTATTTCTAGGGTTTTCACTTTCGGAGTCTGCTCTCATATTGCCTTTTAAAACAGCATCAATCATTGAATCTAAATCTTTAATAATATCCACATTTGGCTCATCTATAGTTAAAGAATTATTCGCGCTAAAACTAAAATTTGGACCATTTTGCACAGTAGAAGTTATGGTAAAAGGAGGTGCTGGAAATTGGCCACTTTGAGAATCACTAAGAGAAATTTCTATATTAGTGCCTGAAGAAAGTTTATCAGTAACACTAATACGACCTTTATAATCCATACTTACATCAACAGTAGCTTGTGAATCTTTCATGAGTTGTTGTATTTGGGTATAATCTGCATTATTAATTTGACCATTATTGACTTGTATGGTTGTTGTAGGAATTTTATCTGCAGCAAACATACCTATAATATCATTAATTTGACCATAAGTAATATCATTTGATCCTGTAACAACTCCACTATTTCCAGTTGCAGGATTAGTATGCATAATAGGAAAGCTTATGGTTTGACCTGGATTATTAGGATCAGGATAGCTTACAGTTGAAGTTTGTAAATTTATAGTAACATCGTAAGAATTTCCACCTTTGGAATTGACTTTTAAATTTAAAGTAGTACCATTTAGGCTATCTCCTGCCATTACCTCGCTAAGTTTGGTTGAATCAGTGGCATAAGCATTGTTTCCTTTGATAACTTGAGAAACATTACCATAAACAGTATTGCCATTTTTTTCAAAATACACATTATCGTAATCAGCTCCATTGGTGGCATTTCCATCTGTATCTGTCATTTTACTTTTGATAAAATCAGTTTGTTTTAAATCGATTGTGAATTGTTGATTGTTGATTGTTACAGTTACAGGGTTGTTTAATTTTGTTATATCTCCATTATTGGGATTTCCTAGCGCAGCAGTCATCACCCTGTTTGTAACATCTTCCATTGTAATACCTTCATTCTGTGCTGCTTGGATAATATTATTTAATTCAGTTTTATCATCAGCTTGTGGTGTGAAAGCTACAGCATGAAAATCGAGTTTATTATTACCTTGCTTTAGATCTGTAATTTGAATTTGACCACTATCATTCATACTTACTTCTACTACTTTATTATTTGGAGTATTACCATAAAGAGCTCCAATATTTTCCATTACATCTTCTAAAGTATCTTCGGGTTTGACGAGTACAGCACTTTTAAAACTTGTTCCATCGGGTCTTGTACCTTGAACATAAAGAGTTGTTGGAGGAAAATTAAGTTTTAATTCATCATTATCAAAGTCTTTATCGGGGTCTAGTTTGTCATCTTTTACATAACCTTGCCCGATAAGTTGTTGCCATTTAGAATCTCCTGTGAGATATTTGGTTTTATCAGGGTCTTTATTTAAATCCCAACGATTATCTGTAAAACTAACATTAGTGCTTATTTGTTTTTTATAGTCTCCATCTGCTTTAAAAAATAAATCCCAACCTGGTATATTGTATGGGCTTTCAGTTCCAGCTCCAGTTACTACATTAATATTATTTTTATCTCCATAATAATTTCCATTAGAATCAAAAGGTTTGTTTGCAACTTGAGAACCTGCAAAAAGATACTGACCATTAACACTGGTATTTGCAAGCTGAACTATGCTTTCTTTTATACGTTCTAGTTCTTTTGCTATAGCTTCTCTTGAGGTTTGAGAATTGCTATCGCTTGCAGCTTGGGTTACTTTAACTTTAAAATCTTCAAGAAGTTTAACCATATCTTGTAAAGCTTTCATACTATTTTGAGTCATTTCTTGAGCTCTACTTGTTGATTCTTTTACTTGTTCTAACGTTTTAATTTCATATTCAAGACGCGTATTATCTATATAAGTGCTTGCATCTTCATATGAATTTTGTATTTTCAAACCTGAAGCAAGTTGTTGAGATATCTGATATAAAGCACTTTGACCGCCCATAGAATTATTCACACTATTTGTGAAGTTAAGTTTATTTGTAATTCTCATTTTTTTCCTCTAAAGTATTAAAGTTAAAATCTTTTCAAACATTGCTAATAAACAAAAGCAATAACTGTTCCAAAAATTTAAATTATATAATTTTATATTGTCTTTTTGAAAATACTTTTTATTTTTAAAGTATTTTTTAGCCTAAAAAAGTATAATTTTAGCTTTAAATCTTAAAAATGAGCCCGAGTGGTGAAACTGGTAGACGCGCCAGACTCAAAATCTGGTAAGGGCAACCTTGTGTCGGTTCGAGTCCGACCTCGGGCACCACTTATTTTTTGCGGGAATAGCTCAGAGGTAGAGCACAACCTTGCCAAGGTTGGGGTCGCGGGTTCGAATCTCGTTTCCCGCTCCATAGAATAAAAAATATAAAATCTCTTTAATTATAAATTCTCGCTTTTCTCTAATACTAAAAAATACTCATTTTCTAGAATTTCAAGTTCTTTTTGCATTACTTCAAGCTCTTGATAAAGCTTGTTAATACCTATTTCTTGATATACATTTGGATCGGATAAATTTTGATTTAATTTAGCTATCTTTTGCTCTAAAAAATCTATTTTTTCAGGATGGTTTTTTAATATCTCATTTTCTTTGTAGCTCAATTTTTTGGAGCTTTTTTCTTTTTGGTTATTATTTTGCTCTTGGGTTTGAAGCTCTAAAGCAAAATTATCCAATTCTTCAATTTCTTTTTCATTTTCAAGATATTCAGTATAAAGAGTGTGTAAAATATTTATATATCCATTTCCCTCAAAAGCATAAAGTTTTGTTGCGATTTTATCAACAAAATATCTATCGTGTGATACTAGCAAAATAGCCCCTTCAAAACTAAGTAAGTATTCTTCTAATATATTAATCGTAGCTATATCAAGATCATTAGTTGGCTCATCTAAAATCAAAACATCATATTCTTTAATAAAAAGCAAGGCTAAAGCAACGCGATTTTTCTCTCCGCCACTTAAAAGAGCCACGCTTTTATCTAAAAATTCCTTAGGAAATAGAAAATTTTTCAAATATCCATAAACATGCATATTTTTACCACGAACTTCAACCCTATCTCCACCATTGGGACAAAAAATTTCAAGCAAGCTTTTATCAGAATTTACCAAGCTTCTAGCCTGATCAAAATATCCTATCTTAAGCTCTCCGCGTTTTATTTCACCGCTATCTTGTTTTATTTGCCCTAGAAGAATTTTTAACAATGTTGATTTTCCACAACCATTTCTTCCTACGATAGCTATGCGTTCACCTTGTAAAATACGCGTTGAAAAATCTTTAAAAAGATTTTTATTGTTTATATTTTTGCTTATATTTTTAAGCTCAAAAAGCATTTTTTTACGATTGATCGTTTTTTCTCCATTAAAATTTAAAGCCGCTCTTGAAATTTCAAGTTTTAAGCGTTTGATTGCCCCAGGATTTTTTTTCGCTTCTTCACGCATTTTAAAAATGCGTTCTTTTCGTCCTTCATTTCTTTTAAGTCTTGCTTTAACCCCTCTTCTAAGCCATTCTTCTTCGCTTTTTAATTGCTTTAAAAGAGTTTCATGGCTCTTAGTAAGGCTTTGTAAAATTTGTGTTTTTTTCTCTAAATAGTTTGCATATCCGCCTTTAAAAATACTAAGCTTACCCTGCTCTACTTCTACACACTTGTGTGCTATAGCGTCAATAAAATATCTATCATGGGAAATAAAAATCACACACATCTTTGAATTTTTTAGCAATTCTTCCAAAAAGCTTGTCATATATACATCTAAATGATTAGTTGGTTCATCAAGCAATAAAATATCAGGATTTTTTAGTAAAAGTATGCAAAGCCCAACGCGGCGTATTTCTCCACCACTTAAAGTAGATATAATGCGATTTTCATACTCAAGTAAACTAAATTCTTTTAAAACGCGTATTATTTTAGATTCTATACTCCAAGCATCTTTACTATCAATCAAAGTCATAAGCGTATCTATTTTTTGAAGATAATCTTTATTACTAGGATCTTCTTCTAATTTTTTATGCAGTATTTCATATTCTTCTAAGGTATTGTAAATTTCTACAAGCTCTTGCTTGATGGCTTCTTTTACGCTTAAATTTGCATTAAAATCAACGGTTTGTGAAAGCATGGCTATGCTTTTTCCATTTTGTCTTATTATTCTACCGCTATCTAAAGGAAGTGTGCCTAAAAGCGTTTTTAAAAAAGTAGATTTTCCTTCTCCATTTTTGCCTATAATAGCAATCTTTTCTCCCTCGTTTGCGCTAAAATTTACTTCATTTAAAACTATTTTGTCTCCAAATTTTTTTGAAGCTTCAATTAAATCTATAAGAGCCATTTTTTATCCTTGACTGAGTTTAAAGCTAAAACTAGAACCATAACCTAAAGTGCTAGAAATTTCAAGATAACTTTTATGTATATTTAAAATTTTCTTTACTAAAAAAAGTCCCAAACCAAAAGAATTATTACTTTTTACATCAATTTTATAAAATTTTTTTGTAATCAATTTTATTTTATCTTCTTCTATACCTTTTCCAAAATCTTGCACTATTATCTTTTGATCTCTTGCCGTTAAAATGACTTTTTTTTGACTATATTTTAAAGCATTAGAAAGCAAATTTATAATCACTTGCTCGATTAAAAATTCATCAGCCTTAACTTTCGTGCTTTTACCTTGCAATGCAACTCTTTCAAAGCCTGGGTTTTTAGTGATTTTTTCACATAGAGAAAAAAGATCGAATTCTTGCATCTGCAAGGCTTCACTATTAAGATTAAAAACAAAATTAAGCTTATGGGTTAAAGCATTAAGTTTAACGCTTTGACGTGAAATTTTTTCTAGTAATTCCTTTTTTAATTTTTTATCTTCCAATTTCTCATCTTTTAGCATCTCTAAGCTAAGATCAATCACGCTTAATGGATTTTTAAGTTCATGAGAAATAGCAGAAATCACGCTAGCAAGCTGAGTATTTTTTAAAGTGATTTTATCGCTTTGTTTTTTATTTTTTTGGGTATTCTTTAGAATTTTATCCTTAGTTTTTAAAAGTTTCTCATTTAGTAAATTAAATTCTTTAAACATTCCTTTTTCTAATATAACAACTTTATGATCCCCTATAGAATCCAAAAAATCCAAAATTTTATTAAAATTTTTCTCTATTCTTCTACCTAACAACAACATTAAAATAAAAACAAACAGCAAGCATACTCCAAAACCGATTGCCATTTTTGTCCAAAAAAGTTCTAAATCTAAAAAACGAGGATAAACAATAATAATATATTTATATCCTTTGCAAATAAAGCTTTTAGTGAGAATTTTTTTTGAATTGAAATTTAAAATTTCTCCTTCTTTAAGATTAGAAAAAAAATCAGGATTTTTTACAGAACTTATTTTCATATCATTGTTTAGGATAATAAAATCAGCCCTAGTATCTTTAGCAAAATCCTTGATATTAGCATCATTTAAATGCTCTAAGAGAGAAAATTTTAAAACATCATCAAGGCTTTTGATTTTTTGTTCATATTGTTTTATAAGCAAGAAATTAAGATAAGAATTAGTAAAAGTATAAAAAATAAACCCAAAAATCAAAGCCAATACAACAAAAAAAACTATAAAAATATTTTTAGTTTTTAGCATAATTTATAGCCAATACCCCTAACACTTATAATATGATCTTTTAGTTTTGGAAATTTATTTCTAAGTCTTGTTAGAGCTATATTGATTGTTTTATCACTTGTAGTATCATCCTTCCAAACACTTTCGCTTAAAAATTGTCTAGTAAGCAAGGTATTTGGATTTTCAAAAAAACATTTTAAAAGCTCATAGTCAAGATTTGAGATTTCTAATTTTTGATTTTTGTAAAAGAATTCATAACTAACCAAATCTAAAATAAAATCACCAAAAGATAGTTTTTCTTCTTCTTTTTTATGGCGTTTTAAAATTGCTTTAATGCGAAGCAAAAGCTCATTGAAATCAAAAGGTTTACAAACATAATCATCACAACCACTTTCAAAGCCTTCGAGCAAATCTTGATGTAAAGCCTTGGCTGTAAGAAAAATAACTGCTTCTTTATATCCTTGCTCTCTTAAATCTTGAATTTTTTCTAAAGAATCTCCACTGGGCAAATTTCTATCGACTATTAAAAGATCAATTTGCTCATTATCGAGCAAATCTTCAACTCCAAAAAAATCCGCTAAAGATATAACTTCATAACCACTAGATTTTAACTTTAAAACAAGCAGTTCGTTTAAATCTATATCATCTTCTATAATTAAAATTTTAAATTTCAACATATTGGACAAATACACACGCCTCTAATTGTTTTAGTTCATCTAATACTTCTTTTTGAACTTTTTCATCAATCAAAACAACAGCCAAAGCATACCCAAAACCATCTCTACCAAGCCTAAAATCAGCTATGTTGATATTTTTAGCTGCCAAAACGGAACTGATTTTAGCTATAACTCCTGGTATGTCTTTGTTTTTAAAAATAATCATTTTTCCCTTTGGCTTAAAATCAGTTTTAAAGCCATTTAATCCAACTATGCGTTGTTCATTTTCATTAAACACTGTTCCTGAAACACTGATATTTGAATTTTCGGTGATAATTTTAACGCTAAGTTTATTATTATAACCACTATTTGGAAGAGTTTCGCAAGATAATTCAACTCCTTTTTCTTTGGCAACAAATTCTGCATTAACATAATTAATTTTCTCTCCTAAAATTCCACCCAAAGCACCAACAGCTGCAAAAGTTAGCATAGAATTTGCATACTCACCAATAATTCCTTCAGCCTCTAATTTAATACTTTTTATAGGATTTTTATCAATTTGAACAGCTAAAAAAGCCATTTTAGAAACAAGTTCTATATAAGGAGCTACAAAAGGTGGTAAGTCTTCAGTTTTAATTGGTAAATTTAAGGCATTAGGATAAGCCACGCCTCGTGCTGCACTTAATGCTTGCTCACAAGCTTCTCTTGCGATATTGTCTTGACTTTCTAAAGTATTTGCTCCTAGGTGAGAAGTAACTGAAATATTTTCAAAGTCTAAAAGAGGATGATTGGTTGCGGGTTCTTTATCGAACACATCTATACCAAGCCATGCTATTTTACCACTTTTTAAACCTTCATATAAAGCCTCTTCTGTGTATAATCCTCCGCGAGCACAATTTATTAATCTTATTCCATCTTTCATTTTTGCAATTTCTTGCTTTCCTATCATACCATTGGTTTCTTTGGTTTTTGGTGTGTGAATGGTAATAAAATCACTTTTTTCTAAAATTTCATCCAAATTTTTTGCTTGTTCCATATCTAAATCTGTAATCTTAGAAGCAGAAATATACGGATCATAGGCTAAAATTTTCATACCAAATGCTTTAGCACGGATAGCTACTCTTGAACCTATATTTCCAAAACCTATAACCCCTAGCGTTTTATTCATCAATTCAATGCCATACCATTTTTCTCTTTCCCATTTTCTTTCAATTTTTAAAAAATTATGAGCATTGACAAAGCTTCTAGCTGATGTTAAAAGATGTGCCATTGTTAGTTCAACTGCGGCAATAGTATTTGCAGTTGGGACATTCATCACAATCACTCCTCGTTTAGAACACTCTGGAATATCAACATTATCTACGCCCACCCCAGCACGCACAAGCGCTTTTAATTTTTTGGCATGATTTAAAAAATTTACATCTACATCCGTAGAACTTCTAGTAATTGCAACTTCAATATCGCTTAGCATTTGCATAAGTTCATCTTTTGGAAATTTTGCAGCTTCTATAAGCTCAATATCTTCAGCTTTTCTTAGAATATCGACACCTTTATCCAAAATAGTATCACACACTATAATCTTTTTTTTCATAACCAAATTTCCTTTACTTCTGTATTTATTTTATATTTTTTTAATTCTTTGATAATATCATCTATAAGTTTTTCATTGCCTGTATCCAAAAAGATTTCTGGACTATCGCCAGATTTAAGAAGAAAATACTTCACATTAAAAGAATTTAAAGTCTGCCTTAAGCAAAACATAGAATAAATATCATATTTTCCAACTATAAGCTGATAATATTTATTTTTCTCCTTAAGCTCGCTAGTATCTGCATCAAAATATAAGGTAAATTTTTCTGCTGCTGGGGTAAAATCTCTTGTAGGCCATTTTGCTAATTCTTCTTGCCATGAAAGATCTTGATTTTGGGTTTGAATGCTTGGCTGCGTATTTGTATCTTTAGCAAATTGTGGAATGAAATTTACATTAGCTTTAAATTGCCAAAGCAATGTAAAAACAACAGCAAGCAAAATGAGTAATAAAATACTCAAAATGCTTATTGTAATGTATTTTTTCATTAAGCTAGCTGATCTTTAATGATATCACCTAAAGTTACTTTATCATCATTATTGATTTCATTAAGAACTTCTCTTTCTTTTATTCTAACAAGATTTTTAACACTTAGGCGAATTCTATTTTTCTTTTCATCAATAAAAACTATAGCAGCTTCAATATCGTCGCCAATTTTTAAATTTTCAAGCATAGAAGTGCTTATATCTTCTTTATGAATTAAAGCATCAACATTTTTACTTAGCTCTACAAAAACACCAAAATCTTTAATATCACGGATAGTGCCTTTTACAATATCGCCGACTTTATGAATTTTGGCATATTCTTGCACTGGAGAACTGTTTAATTCTTTTGCGCTTAATGATATTTTTTGGTTTTCTTCATCTATTTTGATAATTTTTACCTTGATTTTATCCCCTTGAGAGAATTTGTCTTTACATTTATCGTTTCTATCCCAAGAAGCATCTTCATTATGCAATAGACCTTCAATACCGCCAAGTTTAACAAACGCGCCAAAAGAAGTTACCGAGGTGATCTCCCCTTCAACCACATCTGCAATTTTGTAAGATTTCATAAATTCATCAAAAGGTCTAGAAAGTAAATTTCTTAAAGAAACTCTTAAGCGTCTTTCATTTGGATTGATTTCAATTACTTCAACATCAATTTCTTGACCTTTGTTGATATAATCTTTTGGATTTTTAATATTTTTATCCCAAGAAATTTCACTGATATGTAAAAATCCTTCTATATCATTTCCTAAATCCACAAAAGCACCATAAGGCTCTATATTTGATACTATTACTTTAATGGTATCACCTACATCAAGAGTATCTTTTATCTCGCTCCATGGATCGGGTAAAGCCGCTTTTATAGACAAGGATAAATGTTTGCGTTCTTTATCATACTTTATAACTTTAACTGGAACCTTATCACCCTCTTTATAAAGTGTTCCAGGATTTACAGGTCCTTTGTAAGAAATTTCGCTGTAATGAACAAGGCCATCAACACCTCCTACATCTACAAACATACCATAAGTGGTAATTTTTTTTACAATACCTTCAATTAAATCTTCTTGTTGTGCTACATTATTGATCAATTCTTTTCGTTTTCTTCTCTCATCATCTAAAGTTTTTTTACGAGAAACAATGATACTTTGCTCATCTTTGTCGATTTTAATAATTTTAACTTTAAACGTTTTGCCTATAATATTATTTGTTTCTTTAAAGCCATATTGAGATTTTGGTAAGAAAAATTCAACATCATTTTCATCAACAACTATCAATCCGCCTTTATTTTTTCCAACTACTTTTACGGTAAAAATATCATCTTGATTTTCTTGATAGTTTTTAATAAATTCAATAACTTTTTCTTTTCTCAAAGCTTTTTTATGAGAAAGTAAAGATCTGCCACCACGAGAACCCATAACAGCAACTTTAATACTATCGCCTACATTAAACAATAGCTTAGAATTGTCACCTTGTATTTCGCTAAGAGCTAAAATACCTTCAGATTTTTTACCTATATCTACATAAACTTCATCATTTTTGATCTCTACAATCACACCCTCTGTTGTAGCCTCTTCTCTTGATTTATCGAAAGCCTCCAAAAGCTGTCCAAAATCTTCTTCCTCAAGATAATCATCTACGCCGTCTTGAACTTTTTTGTTCACCTCGCTCATTATGGTCCTTTAAAATAATTTTTAGAAATTGATTGATTTTACCTTATTTTTCTTTAATTAGTGTTAAGTTTTTTTATTTTTGTTAATTTTTTTTAAATTTTTGACTTTTTTATTCTATTTAAAAACATTTTTTAATTAATTTTAAAATTTTCTATTTTGGCGATAACTTTTTGTATAATCCAATCAGGAGTACTAGCACCTGCACTAATGCCACAATGTTTTTTATCTAAAAACCATTCTTTTTTTAACTCTTCTTCGGTTTCAATTAGATAGCTATCTTCACAATTGGTTTTTGCAATCAAAAAAAGTTGTTTTGTATTGGCTGAGTTTTTACCCCCTACAACAACCATAACATCACTTTTAAGCGAGAGTTCTTTAATGGCATCTTGATTTTTAAAGGTTGCATCACATATAGTGTTAAAAACTCTTACTTCTTTGGTTTTAAGTATTAAAAAATTTACTATCTCCATAAAATGCTCAGGCTTCTTAGTTGTTTGGCTTACTACAGCTATTTTATTAGGAAGTTTTATATTTTGAAGTTCTTTTTTATCCAAAACTACATAAGCTTTTGTACTTACATAACTTTTGACTCCTTTAACTTCGGGATGATTTTCATCTCCAAAAATAACAACTTCATAACCCTCCTTACTCATTTGCTCGCAAATTTGTTGTGGTTTTGTAACAAAAGGACAAGTGGCATCAAAAATTTCTATATCTTTTTTTCTCAATTCTTCTAAATCTTGCTTTGTAATACCATGAGTTCTTATAATAGCCTTTTTTTCATTACTTAAAGCTTGTATATTTTCCAAAGTTTTGACATTAAAATTTTTTTGCAAACGAGAAATTTCTTCGTTATTGTGAATAAGAGGGCCTATAGTTGCAGCATCTTTTATTTGTTCTGCTTTTTTAATAGCTCTTTTAACACCAAAACAAAAACCATAGTTTTTTGCTAATTCAATAATCAATCCTAGCTCCTAAATTTGATAAAATCTCTATAAAATTTGGAAAAGAAGTTTTTATACAATCACTATCATCAATCTCGATTCCACAAAGCAAACCTAAAATAGCAAAACTCATAGCAATACGGTGATCTCCATAGCTTTTAATTTTTGAAGATTTTAGTTCGCATCCACCTTCTATTTCAAAACCATCATCAAGTTCTCTAGCTTCAACACCACAAAGCTTTAGATTTTCAACCATCACAGCAATCCTATCGCTTTCTTTAACGCGTAATTCTTTAGCATTTATTAAACTAGATTTACCCTTAGCCAAAGCAAAAGCTATAGCCAAAGCAGGCGCTTCATCTATTAACCAAGCGATATTATCTTTAACTTCTATGCCATTAAGCTTGCTAGACTCCACCCTGATCTCACCAATAGTTTCAAAATCATTTTGAGTTATTGTCATTTCAAGTTTGGCACCCATTTTTTGCAAAATTTTATACGCCTCTATACGAGTAGGATTAAGCAAAATATTTTTTAAAATAATTTGAGATTTAGGTAAAATAATAGCTGCTAAAACAAAATAAAAAGCCGAAGAAGGATCATTAGGAATGATTATATTTTGAGCTTTTAAAGGTTTTTTTAAAGGATTTATTTCAAGACTTAAGCCATCATTACTAACCCTTATTGGAGCTTTCATAGCCTTTAGCATGTTTTCACTATGATTTCGACTAAGAGAAATTTCACTAAAAGTGCATACATTATCAGCTCTAAAAGCAGATAAAATCATAGCTGTTTTAACTTGAGCCGAAGAAATTTCGCTTTTAAAATTAAAAGCTTTTAATTTTTGACCTTCTATACAAAGTGGAGCTAAATTTGCCTCATTTCTTCCATAAATTCTAGCGCCTATTTGAGTAAGTGGTTTGCTTATCCTTCTCATAGGACGATTGTTTAAATACTTATCTCCACTTAAAACAAAAAAACCAAAAATTCCTGCTAAAAATCCTATCATCAAACGCATAGCAGTTCCTGAATTTCCACAGTCTAAAATACAATTTGGAGATAAAATTTCTTTAGGGGGTATAATTTTGACGCAAGAATCTTTTTGTTCAATTTTAGCTCCAAGATTTTTTATAATTTCAAGAGTGTTTAAAGTATCTTGAGCTAAGAGATAATTTTGAGCCTTATTTTCTTCTTGTGTTAAAAGCGAAAATATAGCAAAACGATGAGATATGCTTTTATCTGCTGCTATATTTTCAAGTATAGCATTTACAGGGGTTTGCAATTTGTAAATTTTCATCTTAAATCAAGACCCAAATTTTTAAGAGTATTTAAAATTTTATCCATACATTCATTCACTTGATTATCTTCTAGAGTTTTATTTATATCCCTAAAAGAAAAACTTATAGTAATGCTATAAAATTCTTTAAGGTTTTCATCACTATAAATATCAACTAAACGAAAATTTTCAAGTATTTCTAAATTCAATTCTTCGATACAATTTTTAATCTGATTGTATTCAAAACCTTTAGGTATTAACACGCTAAGATCTCTAGTGATAGCTGGGAATTTGGAGTAAGGCTTAGCTATTTTAAAATCTTGCCTGATTAAATCTAAATCAAGTTCGCAAATATATGTTTTTGGTAAATCTCTCTCATTTTCTATTTTTAAATGCAAACGGCCTATAAAACCTACTTTAATATCCGATAGATAAATATCTGCTTGTTCATAAGGGCTTAAAATATTATATTTTGATGATTTTAGTTTAAAATCACCTATAATATTTTTAATATCTAAAAGAAAATCATAAAATTGCACCGATTCAGGTTTGGCCTTGTTGGAAATTTTAGCTTCTTCTTTTAAGCCAGAATGGATAAATGCAATACGATTTAATTCTTGATTATTAACATTGAAAACAGCCCCTAATTCAAAAAGTTTAATAATTTTTTTAGAATTTTTTGCATTTAAACTTGCTGCATTTAACAAATGATTTAAAAGGGTTGTTCTTAAAGTATTAAGTTCTGCTGTAATTGGATTGATTAGTTTTAATTTAACAGAGTCAAAACCTAATCTTTTAAGTTCTTCTCCATTATCCAAAACATAATGTAAGCTTTCAAAATAACCACTAGCTACTGCTCTTTTTCTTAAATTTAAAAACTCAATATAATTTTTATATGCAGAATTTAAACGATTTTTTTCTATAAATTCTAAACCCTTGGAAGCAATATTATCAATACCTATAATTCTTACAACTTCCTCGCAAATATCTGATAAATTTTTAATATCAGGACGATGTAAAGGTGCTTTAACATTTATAAGCCCTTCACCTGAAAGTATGAGCTCAAAACCTAATTTCTTTAATATTTTTAATACTTCATCTTTATCAACATTTTGTCCTATTATATCGCTAATACCTTCAATACTTATTGGTATGATTGGTAATTCTTTGTCGGTTAAAATTTGTTGAGAAGAACTATAAATAACAAGATTTGGAATATGCTCAAAAATACCAAGCAAAAAATCCATTCCTAAATTTAATTTAGGTTCACTTCCCCTAAAACTTCTATAAAGCATTTTTTCATCTTGATCTTTATGATATATTTTAGCATCTGCAATTACCAATGGATCGGTATAATTAGCCTCAATAATAATTATTTTAGAATCATCTTTACATCTACTTTCATTATTTTGGAAAATTCCGCTAAAGCTTAAAAGTTTATCTTTGTAAGATACCTTTGTTTCTCCATGCACTTGCTTGCTTAAATTAATGATAAATTCTTCATCTTTTTCAGAAAAACTACTTAAATCATAAGCATTAAAAAGAACACCAGTTGAATGCGTTGCATAATTTAATAAATTTTCTATGGAATTTTTTCCCAAACCTTCAATTTGAGCAAGTCTTAAACTAAGCAATAAATTTGTTTGAATTTCTTCTTTTAGCCCTATGGCTCGATAATTATAAAGCCCATTAAGTTCTTTCTCAGCTGCTAAGCGCAAAATTCTACCGATACCTAAAACATTTTCACTTTCTTTAAATGGTTTTGGTTCTTTTAAATTTAAATTTAAAGCTGCGGCTAAATCACGAGCTATACCATAAATACTTAAACAATCACCCCTATTAGGAGTAAGTTCCACTTCTATTAGCTCATCATTAAAAATTTCATAAGTATTTAAAGGTCTCCCAAGTTCTAATTTCCCTATACTCTCATCTAAAAGCATAATTCCTTCATTGATTTTTTCAAAACCCAGTTCTAAACTAGAACAAAGCATACCACAAGAATCCACTCCTCGCAATTTTGCTTCTTTTATTTCCATACCGTTTGGCATGATAGCACCTTTAGTTGCAACAGCTACAAATTGTCCTGCATCAACATTCGCAGCACCGCAGACAATTTGCAAGGTTTCACTTCCGATATCAACTTGACAAATGCTTAATTTATCTGAATTTTCATGTTTAATTTTTTCCTTAACATAGCCTACAACAACTTTATCTGGAGCCTTTAAAGCGCCAACCCTATCAACTTCTATACCTATAGAGTTTAAAGTTTTAGCTATTTTATCTGAACTTATTTCTTCAAGTTCTAACCAATCATTCAACCAACTTTTAGTAATTATCATCTAAACTGCTCCAATAATCTCAAATCACCTTCAAATAAAGATCTTAAATCTGGAATTTGATGCAAAAGCATTGCAAAACGTTCTACTCCCAATCCAAAAGCATAACCACTTACATTTTCATAACCAACAAAATTATAAACATTAGGATCAACTATTCCACATCCTAAAACTTCAAGCCAACCTGTATGTTTGCAAACTCTACAACCCTTTCCTTTGCAAAATACACAAGAAATATCAACTTCAGCAGAAGGTTCTGTAAATGGGAAAAAACTTGGACGAAAACGAACTTTCACATCTCCAAACATATAACGCAAAAAATCTTCCAATACACTTTTTAAATTTGCAAAGCTAACCTTTTGCCCTTCTTCCACCACAAGGCCTTCAACTTGATGAAACATAGGAGTATGCGTAATATCAAAATCTCTTCTAAATACAGCACCAGGGGCTATCATCCTAATAGGAGGTTTTTGTGCAAGCATTGTCCGTATTTGCACTGGCGAAGTTTGTGTTCTTAAAAGCCTTTTATCATCAAAATAAAAGGTATCTTGCATATCTCTTGCGGGGTGAGATTTAGGTAAATTTAACGCTTCAAAATTATGAAAGTCATCTTCTATTAAAGGCCCTTTTTCTATGCTAAAATTCAAAGCTATAAAATATTCTATGATTTTATCCATGGTGCTCATAACAGGATGCAAGGCACCTGTTGTAATACTTTCATCAAAATAGTTAAAATTTAAAGCATCTTGTTTCATTCTTTCTTCTAAAGCAAGATTTTCCAAATCTTTAAATTTGGCTAAATAAGCCTCATTAAATATTTCTTTTTGCGCATTTAATTTAGCAGCAAATTCTTTTTTCGCCTCATCTTCTAACTCTTTAAGCTTTGTAAAGCCTTCTGTTAAAATACCTTTTTTTCCAAGAACGGAAATCCTAATGGCTTCCAAATCATTTAAATTCTCACATTTTTGAATCTGTTCTATAAAATTTTGCAATTTTCTTACCTTAAATAAAATATTTCAAGTTCTAATTCTATTAAAAACTATTTTAAATTCAGCATAAAAACCAAACTTTAAAGATATAATTGTATCAAACCAACAATAAAAAAGGATAAATAATGCAAGAAAAAACAATTTTTGAACTCATAGTTGAAGGTAAACTTCCATGCAATAAAGTGCTTGAAAGTGACGATTTTCTAGCATTTCATGATATTGCACCCAAAGCACCCATACATATACTTATAATCCCTAAAAAATATTTTAAAGACTTTCAAGAATTTGATCCTGAACTTATGGCCAAAATGACAAGTTTCATACAAGAATTAGCTGTTCTTTTAGGTGTAGATAAAAGTGGATATCGCTTGGTAACAAACTGTGGAAAAAATAGTGGACAAGAAGTTTTTCATTTGCATTTTCATATGCTTGGAGGTTTTGAACTGCCTAAGGAAAAAACAAAAAAAGAAAATCCTCAAGCTTTATTTTAGTTTAAATGGTAGAAAAACTACCATTTAAACTATTTTGTCAAAGGTAGCAACATTCCCTCATATAATTTTTGATAAATTTCATCACCGCATAACTTTTTAGCTAGTTCTAAACCAAAAAGAATTGCCGTAGCTGGACCTGCTGAAGTTATAACATTTTTATTTACAACTACAGCCTTGTTAACACGATTTCCATTAAGTCCAACTTCACAACTAGGATAACAAGCAAACTCGCCCTCTAAAACACCTGCTTCATTTAAAACTATAGGAGAAGCACAGATTGCGGCAACAATTTTATTTTTGCTATGAAGTTGTTTAATGATATTTAAAATAACATTTGAATTCTTAAGATTCATCATACCTTCAAAGCCACCCGCCAAAGCAATAGCATCTAAATTTTCTATATCAACATCCTCTATAGAACAATCTGCTTTTATACTAATGCTATTAGCACCTTTTACCAATAACTCACTGTTTAACGAAGCTATAACAACTTCCAAATCTGGATTTAATTCTTTTGCTCGTTTTAAAACATCTGCAATTCCTATAAATTCAGCTTCTTCAAAACCTTGAGCCAATGGAATTAATACTTTTTTACTCATTTTGTTCTCCTTTTTTATATTTTTTAAATCTTTCTTCTCTTTCTTTGTTTTTTTGCATCATTTGATGATTGAAACCTATAACCAAAACAATCATTAAAAACACAAAAATAACTATTAGAATGAAATCTAAAATTTCCATAAATACAACCTTATTTTTGGGAAATTCTAACACATTTTTTTAAATCTTTAGAGAAAATTCAAAGATATTTCTATAAAATCTTTTTTTAAATAATTTCTCTGAAAAGGTTTACAAATTGAATCAGAAAAATATAAGAATTTTTGTTTTTTTTGTTATTATTATTTTATGGGGCTATTTTTCTTTCCCAATAGAAATATTAAAAATTCAAGATCCTAGTGGAGTTGTAAGCTATGGCTATACAGAAAATGCAAAAGCTTATTTAAAAAGTTATCTTATTACACTTTTATTAACTGCTTGCGCTGTTATTATCGGAGTGATTATTGGTTTTAGTTTAGCTATTTTATACTTCTCTAAATTTAAAACGCTTAATTTTATTATAGATGAATATATAGACATTATACGAGGAACACCAGTAATTTTACAATTGATGATTTTTGCTTTTGTAATTTTTACTTTTATAGATAACCTTTATGCAGCCATTCTTGCACTAGGACTTAATAGCTCGGCTTATATAGCAGAAATTGTAAGAAGTGGCATTAATAGTGTAGATAAGGGACAAATGGAAGCTGCAAGAGCAATGGGACTTGATTACAAAACTTCAATGAAAGAAATTATTCTTCCACAGGCTACTAAAAACATTCTACCTGCATTAGCTAATGAATTTATTTCTTTATTTAAGGAAACTTCTGTTGTAGGATTTATTAGTGTTATTGATATTACCATGCAAAGTCAAAGCTTGCAAGCCGTACTTTACAATCCAAAACCTATTATTTTCACTGGACTTGTTTATTATGTAAGTGTAAAAATTTTTAGCTATTTTGCAAAAAAACTTGAACTTAGGATGAATAAAAATGATTGAAGTTAAAAATTTACAAAAAAAATATGGAGAATTAGAAGTTTTAAAAAATATTAACACTACAATCTCAAAAGGCGATGTAATAGCTATCATAGGTCCAAGTGGAGGCGGAAAAAGTACATTTTTACGCTGCATCAATCGCTTAGAACTAGCTGATAGTGGGGAAATTTTAATCAATAAGCAAAACATACTTGATAAAGAAATTGATATTAATAAGATCAGGCAAAAAGTTAGCATGGTATTTCAGCATTTTAATCTTTTTGCTAATAAAAATGTTATGGAAAATTTATGTTTAACGCCCATTAAAACAGGAATTTTAAGTCAAGAAGAAGCCATAAAAAAAGCAAAATTACTTCTTGCTAAGGTGGGTTTAGCAGACAAAGAAAATATAATGCCCCATAAGCTCTCTGGCGGACAAAAACAACGCATAGCTATTGCTAGAAGCTTGATGATGAATCCTGATGTTATTTTATTTGATGAACCTACTTCAGCTCTAGATCCTGAAATGATAGGCGAGGTTCTAAGCATTATGAAAGATGTTGCAAAAGAAGGTTTAACTATGCTTGTAGTAACTCATGAAATGGGCTTTGCTAGAAATGTTGCCAATCGTATATTTTTTATGGATAAAGGAAAAATTGCTGTTGATGCAAGCCCTAAAGAAGTATTTGAAAATCCTAGCAATGAAAGATTGAGAGAATTTTTAAACAAGGTTTTGAATCATTAATTCATAAGCCACTAAGGCTTATGAATTTTAATCCCAACATTCAGCGTTTTTAATTCCAAGTTTGCTAGCATTAAATTTAGGATCTATACCAGATTTTTGTTGCGTATTAAAATCTTTTAAAACTTTATTTACTATACCACCTAAAAGCAATAAAGATATAATATTTGTCGTTGCCATGAAAGCCATAGTCAAATCAGCCAAATTCCAAGCAAGTTTTAAATTCATTTGCGAGCCTATAAAAATCATAGCCACAGCTGTAATTCTAAACAAATTCATTACAAATTTGGAATTTGTTAAATATTTAACATTAGCTTGAGCATAATAATAATTTCCTATTAAAGAAGTTATTGCAAAAAGAACAATAGCTATAGTAATAAAATGGATTCCAAAGCTACCGTAATACTCACGCATAGCTTCTTGAACTAAAGGCATTCCACCATCAATTTTACTTTCTCCAAGTCCTAAATATGCCATAGAAAAAAGAACTAAAAATCCAGAACTTGTACAAACAACAACATCAATTAAAACTGAAAAAGCTTGTATAACACCTTGTTTAGCTGGATGACTTGTCAAAGCTGCTGCAGCTGCATTAGGTGCCGAGCCCATACCCGCTTCATTTGAAAAAAGTCCTCTTTTAATCCCTATAACCAAAGCAGAACCAGCAAAACCACCAAAAATCGCTTTAAAATCAAAAGCACTTTGTAAAATCATATGAATCACAGAAGGAATTTTATCAAAATTCATTAAAACAGCAATCACGGCAAGTAAAACATAAGCTAAAGCCATAAAAGGAACAATTAAAGAACTAATTTTACCTATTTTAGTATGGTGAGAAAAAAACATCCATGCACCAAAAATAGTTAAAACAATACCAATAATCATTGGCCAAGAACTTGATGCAAAATCTACAGCAGCATTTGGATTAAACATATCATAATAAACTTTAAAAGACGAAGTCATTGTTTGACTTTGAAGTCCATTAAATCCATAAGCATAAGTAATAATAAGAATAAAAGCAAAAAAAGCTCCAAAAAAATGTGAGCCTAAGGCTTTTTTTATATAATAAGCTGGACCACCTTTAAACCCGCCTGTATCATCTTTTGATTTGTAAACTTGAGCTAAGGTACTTTCAGCAAATGCTGAGGCACCACCAAAAAATGCCATAACCCACATCCAAAATAAAGCACCAGCTCCACCTGTAGCCAATGCCAAAGAAATTCCAGCAATATTTCCTATACCAACTCTAGAAGCAGTTGAGATCATTAATGCTTGAAAAGGTGAAATATGTTCTTTAGCGTGTCCTTCGTTTTTTTCTGTAAGAATTTTAAATACAGAACTCAACATACGAAACTGAACAAAGCGAGTTAAAAAACTATAATAAAGCCCACAAACAATAAGTAAAACTACCATAATAATGTCTGTATTTGGGACAATCTTATTAGCTATAATATCAGACGCTTTATTGGCAAAATCTAGCATAATATCTAATTTCATCCAAACTCCTCAAAAAATAATCTAAATTTTACTTTAACATAATTTTTATAAAAAGGACTTTATGATTTTATTTGTTTTAAGCTATTGTGTAAATTTGAAACTTTTAAGAAGCAAAATTTCTAAAATTTTGTCTTAAAGCTTCATAAGAGATTATACCAACGCTTGTGGCTAAATTTAAACTTCTTCCATAAGATTTCATAGGTATAGTTATAGCATTTTCCCAGTTTAATTGCATTAATTCCATAGGCAAACCATAACTCTCACTTCCAAAGAATAAGAAATCATTTTTTTGAAATTCTGCATCAAAATAAGCTTTTTGACTCTTAGTTGTTGCGAAAAAAAAGCGATTTTTATAAATCATATTTTCATTCAAAAATTCTTCAAGATTCTCCCAAATAATAGGCTCTAATTTATCCCAGTAATCAAGTCCTGCCCTTCTAACAGCCTTTTGTGAAATATCAAAAACAGTTGGTTTAACAATATGAAGTTTAAAACCAGCATTAAAGCACATTCTACCTATACTACCTGTATTTTGCGGTATTCTAGGGTGAACTAAAACTATATTAAACATATTTATACTAGAACTCTTTGAATATTAGGATTTAATTTTACTAAAATTTCATAGTTAATAGTATGAAAAAAATCAGCCCAAATATCAGCATCTTTAAACACGCAAATTTCCTCACCAGAATTTTCACAAGAAAAACTATCCATTGACATCTTTCCAAGCATTACTTTTCCATTTCCAAGCACTAACTCCCCTTTTCCATTGTATCGGAAAAGACCATCAGCATAACCCAAATCATAAGTCGCTACTTCCATATCCTTTGCAGCAGTAAAAATGCCTCCATATCCTATACTCTGTCCTTTTTGTAAAATCCTTTGACTTAATCTATGAGCATACAAGCTTAAAACTCTTTTTAAATTTGAATCCCCATATCCAAATTGAACAAGCCCAACTCTACAATATTCATCTTCGGGAATTTTCCCTCTAAATAATGCTGCAGAATTATGCGAATGAAATAATAAATTTGAAAAATATTTTTTTACTATCTTTTTAGCTTTTTGAAAATTTTCTTTTTGAACAAAAAAACTTCCATCCATTTCATCTGCACTAGCAAAATGTGTAAACATTCCAGTAAGTTTTAAATCACTACTTTGAATAAGATCTATAGCATGCTCTAAATTTTCTACACAAATTCCATTGCGATGCATGCCTGTATCTATTTTTAGATGTATTTTTATATCTTGCTTGTATTTTTTTGCTTGGGAAATATCATTTAAAGCATAAATAAATCGAGAATTTTCATTACCATGAGGACGATGTGATAGTATTAATATATTCTCAAAAAATTCTTCGATTTCTTGAGCTTCTTCTTCACTCTTAACAGCAACAAAAGAAACTCCTAAATTTTTGGCTAATGGAGCTAAAAGCTTAGCTCCATGTCCATATGCATTATCTTTAAAAACGCAAATTAATCTTTGAAAACTCCCTATTTTTTTAGCAATATGTCTTAAATTATATTCATAAGCTTTTTGATCAATTTTTATTAAAGACATTTATTGCTCTGCTAAAATTTTCATTTTACCTTTACTATCTATCTTAACGTATAAAATTTTATCGCCTCTAAACTGATAGTTTTTAGTGTAATAATCCTCATAAAATGAAATTCTATACATAGTTTCATTTTCTAAATTCGGATAAGGGCTGATATTAATATCTGAAAATTTAATCTTTTTATCTTCTTTACGAGAAAAAATAGATTTTTTCATGGAAGCAAACTGTTCAAATTTCATTTTATCAAAACGTTTAAATTCTTGCTCATCATAAAAACTTAAATAGGTATTAGTATCACTATTTGTCCAAGCTAGTTTCCATGTAAAAAGATCAGCCAATAAACTAGCTATTTGATCCTTTTTAGCTCTAATTTTTTCTTTTTCTTCTGTCATAACAAAAACTTTTTTATCTTGTACAACTTGTGCAAATTTCTCCAAATTATTATTAAATAAAGCAATACATCCTCTTGTTTTAAATTCATCAAGTCTAGAACCATCTAAAGGATAGCCATGGATCCAAATACCACCACCTGTTTTTCCTTGTACTTTATCAAGTAAATTTGGATAAGTTGTAGCAAAAGCAAAGGGACCATAATAAGGATCACCTGGATTAAACTTACGGCCTAACTCATAAAAACCTACTGGCGTTTTCAAATCTCCTTCTATTTTTTTATCGCCCATTAATCCAGTTATTATTTCTTTTTGTTCAAAATCTTTTCTTATTTTTCCGTCCTCGTAAGAATAAACACGGAGAATTTTATCTGTTTTATTTGTAAGTACGATAGCAACATTATCATCATAGTATCCAAGTGAAATATTTTTATCTCCTATTTCACTTAACCAAAAATCCTTTTGAGTTAATTCTTTTTCAATCGCTACACCAACAGCATCTAACCCTTGATTAAGATAAATTTTAACAAGATCTGAGGCATGTAACATCAATGAAGAAAGTGTAATTAATAAAGCAAGTCGTTTTAACAATGTTTTTCCTTAGGTATTTCAAAATTTTTTAAGTCAAAAATGTTTGTGATTATAATATTTTTTTTCTTAAAAAATATTAATTATATTAACAATGCGGCCTTATTTATGATATAATTTTTATAAATCATAAAGGCTTGTTTTAAAAGGTTGTCTATAATGATAAGAAATTTTTTTATAGGAATGTCTTTTTTAGGCATTTTGTTTTTAGCTTTTTATGCATTATATGATAAAAAGAAAGAAAGTGTATTTAGCTTAAATACATGCCAACCTCTAACTTGTGACTTAAATTTACAAGATTGTGTTTTTTCTTTTAATAAAAAAAATATTGAAGTTTCAGCCTACCCAAAACCTATAAAAATTTTCAATAAAACTACTATAAAAATTAAAAATTTTCCTCATTATTCTAATTTAAAGATTAAAATTTATAGTTTAAATTCCTATATAGGCGATATCATTCCTAAATTTAATATAGTTAATGGTGATATTCTTATAAATTTTATAGGTAGAAGCATTACCGATGATTCTAGATTTAGGGTTGAATTTTTAAACAATAATGCTCCAACTGGTTTTTTCTTTGATTTTGATGTTACTATGCAAAAAAATTTTCAAACAGGTAACACACATTGAAAAATTTTCAAAATTTTATATTCAAATAAAAATATTTTTTGATATAATGAACAAATATTTAATATTATAAAAATAAGGATACAATATGAAAAAAATTCTTCTCTTAGGTGCTCTTTTTGCTGTAAATCTTTGGGCTGTTAATGATATAGAGGTAAAAAATGCCTTTGTAAAACAAACTCCACCTCATGCGCAAAATAGTGCTATTTTTCTTACTATTTTTAATAATACTAATAAGGATATTGCTCTAATAAGTGCCAAAAGCGATATCAGTGAAGTCAGTGAACTGCATACACATATACATAAAGATGGAAAAATGATGATGCAAAAAATTCCTGAAATTATTATAAAAGCTCATTCAAGCACAGAGCTTAAATCTGGAGGTTACCATATAATGCTTTTAAAACTAAAAAAACCTATTATTAAAGACACGAAGGTAAATTTAGATTTAAAATTTAATAATCACAAAACCATAGAGTTAAAAAATATTGATTCTAAAGAATTTTAATTAATGAGAAAAATTATTTTTATCCTAGCTTTTGCTTTTGTTATTGCTATTTTATATATTATTTTTGATTTTTATGTAATAAAAGATTCTCAAAAAATAACAAAAACTGATTTTTCTACCCCATTGACTTGCGATCTTAATGTTAAAGACTGCACATATAGTTTTAACAATAAAAAAGTCTTAATTTCCCTAAATCCCAAACCCTTACAATCTTTAGATGTTACAAATCTAAAGATTGTAAATCTAGGAAATTATAACAACTTAGGAATTAAAATTTATGGATTAAATATGTATATGGGCGAAATTAAACCTAAAATACATCGATTAAATTCAACAGACTATGAAAGTAAAATAGTTCTTGCTGCTTGCGTTTTAGATACTATGCGTTTCAGGGTAGAATTTATGGATAATAATAAACCCATAGGGTTTTATTTTGATTTTGAGCTAAAAAAATGAAAAAAAATATTATTTTGTTTATAGTTATAGTTGCCATTATTTTAGGTGTAATATTTTTTATTAAAAATCATCAAAATTCTTATGATTTTATCTTAAAATCAGACTTAAAAGAGGAAACCACCCTAAAAGATTTTAAAGGAGATAAGCTTATTATCTATTTTGGATATACTTATTGCCCTGATGTTTGTCCGGCAACTCTTAGTTTAGTAGGCAAAGCCTTAAAGCAAATCAATAATCCTAAGGCTCACCTTCTTTTTATTTCTTTAGATCCAAATAGAGATAATAACTTAAGCAATACAAACGAATGGTTACGATACTTTTACCCAAAAGCAGATGCCTTAATTGCAAAAGATGAAAAAACTCTTCAAAAAATAACAAAACAATATAATGTTCAATATCAAAAAATAGATCTAAATGATTCTTTTATGGGTTATTCTATAGCACATAGCAATATGCTTTATCTTATTGATGAAAAAGGTCATTTTTATAAAGAAATTAGCGATTTAAATCCACAAGAAATTTTAAGAGAACTTAGAATTTTTCTAAATTCTCAATAATTATACTTAAGCAAAAAGATCAGTTGAGAGGTATCTTTCAGCCGTATCGTTTAGCATAGTTAAAATTCTTTTATCTGGAAATTTCTTTGCTAGCATACTTGCGGCAAATACATTTGCTCCACTTGATATACCTACCATTAAACCACTTTTGGCAAGTTCTTTGGCTGTATTTATAGCATCTTCATTACTTACTGTGATCACTTCATCTATAACTTCTTTATTTAAAATAGCAGGTATAAAATTCGCCCCTATTCCTTGTATTTTATGGCTTCCCGCTTCACCTTTGCTAAGCAATGGAGAATTTAGAGGCTCGACTCCAACAATATGCACTTTTTCTAATTTTTCTTTTAGTATTTCCCCAACTCCACTAATAGTACCGCCAGTTCCAAAACCAGCTACAAAAATATCAAGTTCATTATCCAAATCTCTTAAAATTTCTAAAGCCGTATTCTTACGATGCGCATTTTTATTTGAAATATTTTCAAATTGAGAAACCATAAAAGAATTTGGAGTATTTAATAATATTTCATTTGCTTTATCAACCGCTCCTTTCATTCCTAAATTTGCAGGAGTTAATTCTAACCTAGCGCCAAAGAGTGTTATCATTTTTCTTCTTTCTAAACTCATAGATTCGGGCATTACAGCAATAAATTTAAGTCCCAAATCTGCACAAATCATAGCCAAAGAAATTCCAGTATTTCCACTAGTTGCTTCAACTATTGTAGTATCTTGATTAATTTTTTTACTATCTAAAGCATCTTTAATCATTTCAAAAGCTGCTCTATCTTTTATAGAATGACTAGGATTTAAAAATTCACATTTAGCAAAAACATTGATACCAAATTTTTTCAAATGTATAATAGGAGTATTTCCTATAAGCTCACTTACTTTTTCATATACTTTCATAATTTTAATATCCTTTTTTATTTAATAATGATAGTTTTATAAAAGTTTAAAAAAATAAAGTAAATAAAAGATATAAAATATCTGGATTAATTAAGAAAGAAGGCTAGAATTTATCTAGCCGAAGTTTTATTTTTTCTTTTTGCCGCTTGCTTTTGCAACAGCTTCTTTAAGGTTTTTACCTACCTTAAATTTTGCAACTCTTGTAGCAGGAACTTTGATTGTTTTTCCTGTGCTTGGTACTCTAGCTTCTCTAGCAGCTCTTTCTTGAGTTGAAAAAGTACCAAAACCAATAAAACTGATGCTATCACCTTTAGCTAAAACATCAGTAATAGTAGAAATAACTGCATCAGTAGCAGTAGTAGCGTCTTTTTTTGTTAGCCCAGCTGTTTGAGCAACTAATGAAATAAAATCTGCTTTAGTCATAAAAGCTCCTTTGTTTTAATTGAAACGCCTAATTTTAGCATATTTAAAAAACAATATCAAGTAAAAAACAGCTTTTTTTAAGTTTTTTTCAAAAAACTTTATTATTTTTTCTTATATCTTTCAAATTCTCCACTATTATCAATTTCATTACCAATTTTCTCGTATAAATCATAATAAAATTTAACAAATTCTTTACACTTAGGCATAATAGGAAGAAAAATATTATCTTCAATTTCACAAAATCTACTTAAAAACTCTTTTGCATCAAGTCTTAAAGCATAGTGTTTTGCCAATTCATGATAATTTTTTAAAGTTAGCTCTTTAAATTTTTCATAATACCTTAAATCAAAATTTATCTTCAAATTATTATTTTCAAAAATCAATACTTCGCTTTCAAAAAGCAAGCTAAGATGAATAAGTCCTTCCGTATAATAAGGTTTAACTTCATCAACCCTTTGCCAAGAAATAAGTCCAATAGCTCTTTTTATAAGCTCATGAAAAACAGGCATTATCAAGTCATCTTGTTCATGATAAAAGAAATTTATAAGTCCACCTGTAGTAGCTTTATATTCTTCTATATTTTTAAAAAAACCACTCTGATTCATTGTTTTTTCGGTATCATTAGCAATAAAAAATATATGACCAAATTCATGGCCTATAGTTGATACTTCATAAACCCTTTTCCAAATTTTTTCCTGATAAAATAAAATATTTCTTCCAAAATCCAAAAATTCTTTATCAAAAACCTCGCTAGAAATTTTCATAAAAGGCTTTGTTTTAGCATTTTCATATACAAAATTTATAAAGGCAAATATTTTTTTGCCCGCCTTAGAACTTACAAACTCATCATTTGGAACGACTTGAGCTGAGAATAAACCTTTAAGTTCAGCACCATAAAATATCATCGGAGTGCAAATATAAAGTTGAGTTTTTTCTATATTAGATAAAACTTCTTTTTCTAATTCACAATCTTCAAGTCCTATATTTTTATAAACATGTTCAAAACTTTCCTTAATTTCATTACCAAATTTCAAAACATCAAAATCATTTTCATCTTCTATTCTTATATCCCATTCTAATGCCACCGCATGAGTATAATTATCTTCATAATATTCTAAAGGATGTCCCACTTGTAAAGGTGATTTTACTTTCATCCAAGCAAATTCAGCTTCTTGCCAAGCTTTTATAACCCTATCTTCATCTTTTTCACAAAACGCTAATTTTAATTTTTCAAAATATTCTATATAAGCTTTTTCCTCTTCGCTGCTAGCAAATATTTTAAGCTGATCAATCATATTTTCAAAAGCAAATTCTAATTTTAAAATTTCATTCTCGAAAAATCTCGCATAAGGAACAAATTTCCATAAATTTCCTATTCTAACTAAAACACCATAGCTTCGCTCACAAATTTCTCCTTCTGGAGTTTTTTGATATAAATGATTTTTACGTAAAAATTCCATTGCATCATCTAAATTTGGAAATTGAGTAGATAAAATTTTATTATTTTTTTCTATAATTTCTTTAGTCCAAGAAATTTCAAAAATATTCATAATTAAACCTATATTATGCACTCCTTGTATTAAAGACTGATAAAAATTATTTAAAAGTTTTTTCTCTTTTATTTCATTAATTAAATTTTGATGTTCTTTTTCATAAAACTTTCTAACCTCTTCATAGAACTTATGTTTTAGCTCTATAATCTTATCTTCCTTAAAGTTGTTTTTTTTCCACTCTTGAGCTAAATTTTCTTCCTTTAAATCAACCAAACGCCTAAGTATGGCTAGCATAGTTGTTTTATCTTGTTTTAATTCGCTTAAAGAAATCAAAGATCTAAAATACTCGCCCACATCTTCTTTGTCTAAAAACTCATATAACGCATTATTTCTTTCTTTGTATTTTCTAACCAATTTAGCTATTTCTTTAAAATTATTCATACTTTTATTCTCCTTTTTAACTTTTTTAATTATAATTCATTTTTTAAAATAAGGAGTAAAAATGAGAGATATGGGAGAACCAAAATTAAAAATTGTAGCTATGCCAAGTGACACAAATCCAGCGGGAAATATTTTTGGCGGATGGATACTTTCACAAATCGATTTAGCAGGAGCTATCGCAGCAAGAGAACTTTCTCCTGAACGCGTTGTAACCATCTCTATGGATAAAGTAGTTTTTAAAGAACCTGTTTTTATAGGCGATATAATTTCTTGTTACTCTAAAGTTGTAAATGTGGGCAACACTTCAATCAGCGTTGAAGTAGAAGTCACAGCTCAAAGAGTGGATTCTCAAGGTTGTACTTCTTGCATTAATGTAACTTCGGCTTTAGTAACTTATGTAAGTGTTACAAGAGATGGAAAGAAAAAGCCTATTAGTGAAGAACTTAAAAGAATTCATGGCTTTTTAAATGCTTAAAGCTTATTTTGTATGATAAAACTTTATCCTTTAAGCTTATCAGCATTTATTTAAACCGCCACTATTGTATTTTTTATCTAGACATTCTTTGAAAAATTCCCCTCTGGTTTTTGGAATTTTTCCTGGATGTTTTTGTTTCATGTGTTCTAAATACTTATCATAACTAGAAAGTCCCACCAAGGGATGAAAAAACCTTTCAGCTTTTTCATAATAATATTTAAATTTTTTGAAATTCATCAATCTTAATATACTTAGTTTCTTTAAGAGGAATTTTAATTTTACCTAAACAAATTCCTATACAAGAAATTATAACAAGCAAGGTAGCTATCATAAAGAACACACAAAGAATTGCATTAAGCAAATTTCCAACTTTACTTTGAGTGGCTATTGAAATTTCTTTTTTAATTACAGAAATTTCTTTTTCATCTTTAGTATTATTTAATTTAAATTCTAAATCTTTAATTTTTTGACTTTGTATGCTAACGGCGGCTACATGACTTACCGCATTTGCTACTTTATTGCCTTCTTCATAAGGCATAATTTTTTGAATTCCTCCATACAGAGTTGCCACTAAGACAAATACCGCAGGTACTAAAGTAACCCAAGTATATCTTGCCTTGCCCATTTTTACAAGTATAGTTGTAGCAAGAAGTAAAGCCATACCCGCAAGCATTTGATTACTCACGCCAAAAAGAGGCCAAAGCGTATAAATTCCTCCCTTAGGATCAATGGCACCTTGATAAAGAAAATATCCCCAACCTGCAACACTTAAAGCCGTAGCCAAAAGTCCAGCTGGATAATTATGAATATCTCCTAAAGGTTTATAAACATTACCCAATATATCTTGCACCATAAAACGACAAGCCCTTGTCCCAGCATCCACCGCTGTTAAAATAAATAAAGCTTCAAACAATATAGCAAAATGATACCAAAAAGCCATCAAATCCACGCCGCCAAAAAGTTCATGTAAGATCAAAGCTACACCTATAGCAAAAGTCGGGGCTCCCCCTGTTCTTGAAAGTATAGTATGCTCTCCTATATTTGTGGTTAAAGTAGTAATTTCTTCAGGAGTAATACTAAATCCCCAACTTGAAATAGTTTGTGCTACATTTACAACATCTGTTCCTATCAAAGCAGAGCTTGAATTTATAGCAAAATAAAGACCTGGATGTAAAATACAAGCACAAATTAAAGCCATAATCGCCACAGCACTCTCAGCAAGCATAGAGCCATATCCAACAGCCAAAGCATGAGTTTCGTTTTCAAGCATTTTAGGAGTAGTTCCACTAGAAATCAAAGCATGAAAACCACTGATCGCACCACAAGCAATGGTAATAAATAAAAATGGAAACACTCCACCTGCAAATACTGGACCTGTTCCATCAAAATACTGAGTATTTGCTTTTGGCATTTGTAAATCAGGAGCAACCAAAACAATAGCTACAGCCATTACCACAATAACACCGATTTTCAAAAAAGTTGAAAGATAATCTCTTGGAGCAAGTAAAAACCACACAGGTAAAACAGAAGCAATAAAACCATAAGCCATCATAACAATTGCCAAAATTGGAGCTTCTAAAGTAAATATTTTAGCCCAATAAGGATCAGCAGCTATAACGCTACCATAATGAATAGCCAAAATTAAAAGCACAAAACCTATTATAGAAGCCTCCCCTACTCTACCTGGACGGATAAAACGCATATAAATGCCCATAAATATTGCTATAGGAATAGTCATTGCGATAGTAAATAAACCCCATGGAGATTCTGCTAAAGCTTTTACAACCACCATAGCTAAAATGGCAATAATAATAAGCATAATGCCAAAAATCGCCACCATAGCAACTCCACCTGTAAATTTACCCATCTCATCCTTAATCATCTCGCCAAGACTTCTACCTTTTCTACGAGTAGATATAAAAAGAACAACAAAATCATGCACAGCACCCGCTAAAACTCCTCCTACTAAAATCCAAAGCATGGAAGGCAAATATCCCATTTGAGCAGCCAAGATAGGTCCTACTAATGGACCTGCTCCTGCAATAGCAGCAAAATGATGTCCAAATAATACAGCTTTATTTGTAGGCACAAAATCACGCCCATCATTTTCTACAAGTGCTGGTGTTGCACGATTTTTATCAAGTTCTAAAACCTTATAAGCTACAAAACGCCCATAAAATCTATATCCTATCATATAAATACATACAGCAGCAACCACCAAATAAATCGCTGATACACTTTCGCCATTTTGTAAAGCTAAATAACCAAAACAAATAGCGCCTAAAGTTGCAACAAACAACCATAAAATTTTAGTACTTAACTGAGTCATATTTCTCCTAAGAAAATAAAATATTTTCAAAGAATAGCAGATTTATAGATTAAATTGTATAGAAAGATGTTTAGTTTTTTCACATTTTTAAAAAAATATATGTTTTTTGTTTCTTTAAGTAGCATAAAAATGAAAAGCTTAAAAATAATCTTTAAGCTTTTTTAATCTAAATAAAGAGAGAATTTACACTTTCGTTATGATAAACACGACGTATTACTTCAGCAAAAACAGGTGTAACGCTTAATACTTTAATATTTGGTAATTGCTCTTTTAAAGGTATAGTATCTGTTACCACAAGCTCATCTAAAACTCCACTTGCTATTCTCTCATAGGCTTTTCCACTTAAAACTGCATGAGTACAGCAAGCCATAACAGATTTTGCACCTTTTTCTTTTAAAGCTTCCGCGGCTTTAACTATAGTGCCAGCAGTATCAATAATATCATCCACTAAGATAACTTCTTTATCTTTTACATCTCCAATAATATTCATTACTTCACTTTCATTGGCTTTTTCACGACGCTTATCAACTATAACTATATCAAGTCCTAAATGCTTTGCAACACTCCTAGCTCTTGCAACACCCCCTATATCTGGACTTCCTATAATAGCATTTTTAAAATGTTTGGCTTTAATATAATCATTAAAAACTATACTTCCATAAAGATTATCTACTGGAATATCAAAAAAACCCTGAATTTGTCCTGCATGCAAATCTATCGTAGCTACGCGATCAATCCCAGCTGCTTGAATCAAATTAGCCACAAGTTTAGCAGTAATTGGCACTCTAGGATTTGCTTTTCTATCTTGTCTCGCATAGCCAAAATATGGGATAATAGCCGTAATTGAATTTGCACTTGAGCGACGCAAAGCATCTGTAAGAATTAAAAGTTCCATTAAATTATCGTTTGTAGGAGCGCAAGTACTTTGAATAATAAAAACATCCTTTCCGCGTACACTCTCATCAATTTGAACGCTAATCTCTCCATCACTAAACCGCTTTACTCCAGCATCACTTAAAGGCAGGGAGAGATATTTAGAAACTTGTCTTGCAAATTCGACATTAGCTGAGCCTGAAAAAATTTTATAACCTCGCATAAAAAACCTTAATCAATAAAATTATGAATTAATACAAAAGATTTTAATAAAAAAAATGTTAAAAACTGCTGTAAATTTAAAAAGCTTATATAAAAATATAAGCTTTTTTAAGAAATGTAAGCTGTCTTTTTGGCATAATATCTTACCAACATAGAAAGTGAAAAACATATTATAAAATAAATTCCCGCAACAACACCTATCATCGCTAAAATTTCTTCAAAACTTGTTAGTTTTGCCAATATAGTTTTTGAATTATAAGTAAGTTCAGCTATACCTAAACCCGCTAAATAAGCTGTATCCTTTACAGTGGTTACAATTTGAGATAATAAAGCAGGTATTATTTTTCTAAAAGTTTGTGGTAAAATAATATAAAAAAGAGTAAAAAATTTACCAAAACCTTGAGAATAAGCTGCTTCAAACTGACCTTTTGGTATAGAATTTAATCCACCTCTAATAATTTCAGCCATAACCGAACTCGTATAAAGTGAAAATCCTATAGTACCCCAAAAAGCTTGAGGAAATTGTCCAAAAAATACAGGTAGAACAAAACAAGCTGCAAGCATCCATAATAATAAAGGAGTATTTCTAAAAATATCTATATAGCAAGCTGCTAAAAATTTACTTAATCTATCCCCATAATTTTTAGTTATAGCTAAAAAAGTTCCAAAAACAATCGAAATAATACAAGTTGCTAAGGCTATTTTTAATGTCAGAAATAAACCTTGCATTAAAAATTCAATATTTTGCGCATTAAAAACATTTTCCATTAACAACCCTTTATCTCGTTAAATGTGCTTTTTTTAGTTTATTTTCATAAGCCTTTGCAAAATAAGCCAAAGGATAACAAATTATAAAATATAAAACCGCTGCAAATATATAAGCTGGCGCATAATTTCCATAATCAGCTGCATAGCTATCAGCAGAATGCATTAACTCAGCTCCACCTACAATAAGCAATACAGAGGTATTTTTGATTAAATTTACCATTTGATTTGTCATCGGTGGTAAAATAATTCTAATGGTTTGAGGTACTATAATATAACGCATTTGTTGAATATAAGTAAACCCTTGAGAAGCAGAAGCTTCAAACTGACCTCTTGGCACAGCTAAAATTCCACTTCTAACCACCTCGCTTACATAAGCTCCGTGATAAGCTCCAACACCCAATACACCAATAGTAAATATATCAAGTCTTATACCTAAAACAGGCAAGGCATAAAACAAAAAGAAAATTTGTATTACCAAAGGAACATTTTGAAAAAGCTCTACGTAAATTCTAGTGTAGGCTCTGATAATTTTAAATCTACTTGTAGCCATAACTCCGCCTATAGTTCCAAAAATTGTAGCTATAAGCAAAGCAAGAATGCTTACTTCTAAAGTATAAATAAAACCATTAATAAAAGCATCTTTATTATCCAAAGCATCTAAAAATTTCCATACCGCAAAAGGGCTTATACTATTTTCATCATATAAACCCCAAGAAGTAAGAATTTGTCTTAAATGTTCAACAAAACCTACACTTTCATTCATATTATAAACCCCATTTTTTCGCTAAAGCATCAATTTCATTTTTATGTTCTTTTACAAAATCATCAACATATTTTGCAAAAGCTGGATCATCTTTTTTGGTTACAATACCATAACTTTGTGGTTCAAAACTATCTGGCAAAATTTCACTTTTATCATCCACATAACCTAACAATATTGATTTGTCTACAGAAAACGCATCAACTCTTTTAGCATCTAACGCAGCTTTTATACTTGGATAATCAGGAAATTCACTAAATTTAACATCAATGCCAATTTTTTTAGCAGCTTCACCTATAGCTTTTTTTGTAGTTGCAGCTTGAGCTACTCCAATATTTGCACCTTTCATATCAGCTAGAGATTTATAATTTTTTTCTTTTAAAACCAAAAGCCCTATAGCATCTTGATAATAAGGCTCTGAGAAATTATAAATTCTTTTTCTCTCTGGAGTAATAGTAAAAGTTGCTATCACTGCATCTACACTACCATTATCAAGCAAAGGGCCTCTTGTTTTAGCATTAACTGCAACTAGTTTTATTTTTTTATCATCACCTAATATACTTTTAGCTAGCAATTTGGCAACATCTATTTCGAAACCTTTAATTTCACCTGTTGCTTGATCAAGTAAAGCATAATATGGAACATCATTTTTAACACCAACTATTAATTGTCCTTTAGATTTAATAGACTCAAGTTTACCTTCTGCTGCATTAGCATTACTAAATGCAACACAAGCACCTAGAGCAAAAACTGCCAACTTTAACAAAGATTTTCTAAAAACCATTTTTTCTCCTTTCAATTTTGGTTAATTTTTAAGAATTTTCCCTAAAAAGAGTCGCGCTCTTTCAGTTTTTGGATTTGAGAAAAATTCGCTAGGAATATTTTCTTCCACAATAGCACCATCTTCCATAAAAATAATCCTATCTGCTACTTCTTTTGCAAAACCCATTTCGTGTGTAACAACCACCATGGTAGTATTGCTTTGATGTGAAATTTCTTTCATTACATCTAAAACCTCTTGTATGGTTTCTGGATCAAGGGCTGAAGTAGGTTCATCAAATAAAATATAGGGTTTTTTAGTACAAAGTGATCTTGCTATAGCAACGCGTTGTTGTTGTCCACCTGAAAGGGTTGCTGGATAAACATTTGCTTTATCCAGCAAACCTACAACTTTTAAATACTTAAAAGCTGTTTCTTCAGCTTCTTTTTTAGATTTTTTTTGAAGTTTCATTGGAGCTAAGGTCAAATTTTGCAAAACTGTCATATGTGGATATAAATTAAAATGCTGAAAAACCATTGCACAATATTTTCGGCAAATTTCAATTTTATTTTTATGATTTAAAACAAGATTGTTAACTACGACCTCTCCTGAACTAACTTCTTCAAGCCCATTCATGCAACGGATAGTTGTACTTTTTCCACTTCCACTTGGACCTATAATAACAAGCTTCTCACCTTCTTTAACAGAAAGATTAATATTCTTTAGAACATGATGAGTTCCGTAGTATTTGTTTACATTTTTTAATTCAATCAAGTTTTTTCCTTTATTTTTAGCTAAATATAAAATTAATTGAAATTATTTTATCATTAAATAAAGAAAACTACTTCAAAATGTAACTTATTTTTACTAATAAATTTCCAAAGTGTAACTTTTAGTAATTTTTAGAATTTATACTTTTTCATAGTAAACACCTCTTGGAGAGAAAATCTTTTTAAAATAAATAGTCTCTGGAATTAAATCAGCATTGCCAACATAAAGCCTTCCTTTATCATTTAAAATTCTATGAAATCTCTCCATAAGTTTTAGTTTTGATTCATGATCAAAATAAATAATCATATTTCTAGAAGCTATAATATCAAATTTTCCCAATCTTGAAAATTTTTCTTCAAAAACATTGCAAAGTTCAAATTTACAAGTACAAAGCTCATTTTTATTAATAGTATAAAATTTATCTTCGCTTTCTAAAAAAAACCTTCTTTTTTCACTCTCGCTCAATCGCTGTAAAGTTCTTCCTTGATATTTTCCAAGTTTTGCTTTTTCAATCACACTTGAATTAATATCAACGCCTAAAATATACATATCTTTAATAAAATTCTGTGCAGCCAATAATGCCAAAGAATATACTTCTTCTCCACTTGAACAAGGGGCGCTTAGGATATTTACTCTCTTTTCTAAGCTTTTGGCATAATAAATTATTTCTTTCAATTGAGCCAATTCTCTTAAAAAATAAGTTTCACCTATGGTTACAAAATCTAAAGTTTCTTGTTTAAGTTGTCTATTGCTTTTTAATTTTCCCAAAAATTCGGAAAAATTTTTAGTATTAGTTCCTTCAAGAAATTTATTCAACTTTAAAGCTAGTATATTTTTTTTATCGGTTAAATCAATACCACTCATTTCGTTGATAATTTTTATAAATTCATTAAGTTCCAATTCGCTAGGAGTTATTTTTTTTTCCATGCAATTTTCCTTTTATTAATCCTGATCAATAAAATTTACAATTTCTTTTTTAATTTCTTTTAAGCTCATAGGTTTTAAATGCGGATTCATATCTTTTGCTCTTTTTGGCATACCATAAACGACGCTATCTGCTTCATTCTCACATAAACATCTAACTCCTGTTTTATAAAGCTCAAATAAACCTTTTGCGCCATCATCTCCCATGCCCGTTAAAATAATAGCAAGTATTTTATTTGTTTTTGCCAAAGAAACAGCGGAATGAAAAAGTAAATCCACACTCGGTTTAAAGCTTGAAGCCACATCTTGCCAAGCGGCTACAATATTTAAATTTCCAGATAAAATAGTATTTTTAGGGCAAATATAAATTTTATTGCTTAATATCTCTTTATCGTTCAATAAGCACACTTCACTAAAAGCTTCTTTATTAAATTGCCCCACAAAAGATGGAATAAAACTGGCACTCATGTGCTGAGCTATAACTACACAAGTATTTTTTACATCAATATCCTTTAAAAGAAATTTAAGCTGATTAGGACCACCTGTTGAAGATCCTATGAGTATGAGCTTCACTTTCTTCTCCTCTTAATTTATTGAAATTTTATTTTTCTTGTCACATGATTCTAACATATATAAAGAAAAATAAAGCTTATTTTTAAAACAAAGAAAAGCTGTTTTTATGATTTAATATGATAAGATTAGGTTTTTATCTTATTTTATATAGTAATTAGGAAACCAATGCTTAGGGAAAAAATTTATATTGCTAGTGATCATGCTGGTTTTGAATTAAAAGAAAAAATTTGCGTATTTTTAAAAGAAAAAAATATAATTTTTAACGATTTAGGAACAAACACTTGCGCAAGCTGCGATTATCCTGATTATGCGCATTTACTTGCCGAAAAAATAAACAAACGGAGCTTTGGCATTCTTATTTGTGGAAGTGGAATTGGAATTTCTATTGCAGCAAATCGTCATAAAAACATTCGTTGTGCATTATGCCACGAAAGCTTAAGTGCAGAACTTGCAAGAAGGCATAATGATGCCAATGTTTTGGCATTAGGCGGAAGATTAATTGGGGTTGAATTAGCTATAGATATTATAGAAAAATTCATTCAAACTCCTTTTGAAGAAGGGAGACATATGCAAAGAATTCAAAAAATTGAGGTAAAAATATAATGTTTACAAACTGGCTTGTTTTAACTATATTGATTTGTGCAACTATCTATCTTATTGTAATGTTGTTTTACTATAAAACTCTACTTAATAAAGAAAAAACATCAAAAGATTTTATCAAAAACAATCTTGATGATACTGAGATTGTCATTAGAAAACTACAAATTCAACTTCAAAGAAGTCTTGGAAATATAGATATACTCACAGAAGAACTTAATAAAATCAAAGCAGACCTTACATCTTTAAGAACCAGAAATTCTCAATATCGCTTGGAAAATGACAAACTAAGACAAAGAATTAAAGAATTAGAAGCAAAAATTGAGGCATTATTATGATAAAACTAACACAAGAAGAACAAAAATACCTGCTTGATAGCATTAGGATTATTCCTGATTTTCCAAAAAAAGGAATTATTTTTAGAGATATTACCACTCTACTAAATAACAAAGAGGCTTTAAATTTTCTACTTAAACATTTAAAAGAACGCTACAAAGATTACAATCTAGACTTCATAGCAGGAACAGAAAGCAGAGGATTTATCTTTGCATCTATGATTTGTGCAAAACTTAATCTTCCTTTTGTGCCTATTAGAAAACCTGGAAAACTCCCTTTTGAAACCTTTAGCTGCGAATACGATCTTGAATATGGCAGCGATAAAGTAGAACTTCATAAAGATGCATTTAAAAATATTCAAAATGCAAGAGTTTTACTTGTAGATGATTTAATAGCAACTGGCGGAACAGCTATAGCTTCATATGAACTCATTCAAAAAGCTGGAGCAAAATGTGTTGAAGCTTGTTTTTTAATGAATCTTAAAGATTTAAATGGAGCAAATAAACTTGAAAAACTTACTTCAGTTTATAGTGTTTTAGAAATTTAAAACTATAGAAAGGTACAAATGGAAGAATTTTTAAAAAATTTACTTTACCAATACAAAGATCTAGCTTATATTATTATTTTTTTATGGTGCATTTTAGAAGGAGAGTTAGCTTTAATTTTAGCTGGTATTTTTGCCCATCAAGGACATGTAAATTTAGGCTTTGTTATATTTATAGCAGGTCTTGGCGGTTTTGTAGGCGATCAAATTTACTTCTATATAGGAAGATATAATAAATGCTACATACAAAAAAAATTAAAAACTCAAAGGCGTAAATTTGCAGTAGCACACCTACTTTTACAACGTTTTGGTTGGCCTATTATTTTTATACAACGCTATATGTATGGCTTTAGAACCATTATACCTATGAGTATAGGAATCACGCGTTATAGTGCAAAAAAATTTGCTATTATCAATCTTTTTAGTGCTTGGGTTTGGGCATCAATCACTATACTTTTAGCTTGGTATTTTGGAGAACAAATTTGGAAGATGGTGACTTGGGCTGAAGAACATTGGTATTATGCAGCCATTATTATTATAGCTTTTTTATCCCTTTTATTATTTGGTTTTAAACAAATGGAAAAAGCTATACTTAAAGATAAAAGGAAAAAATCATGAAATTTGAATTAAACGATAAAAAACTAGATGCTATAAAAGCAGACTTTGAACTTGTTTTTATACAGGATAAAAATTTAAAAATTTTTAACAAAGAAAAAGATTTTTTTAAACTTAATAATTACAAAGGCGAAGGTGCATTATTAGACTTAAACAATAAAAAGCTTTATTTAGAGCTTAAAAGTCTTGCTTATGAGGATATAAGATTAAGTCTTTGCACAGCATATAAAACTCTTGAGAAACTTAATATTAAAAGCGTAAAACTTCCTAGCATAATAGGAGATTGTGTAGTTAGAAGTTTTGCATCTTTAGTTGAAGGCGTACTTTTTGGAGCTTATAAATTTGACAAATATAAAAGCGAGAAAAAAACAAGTACTTTGGAAAAATTTATTATTTCAAACGAAGAATTAAATGGTAAGAAATTTAATAAAGATGAAGCTAAGATAGGTTTAGAGCGTGGAGAAATTTTAGCCAATGCTACAAATTTTACTAAAAATATAGTCAATGAAATTCCTGAAATTTACACCCCTTTAAAAATGGCAGAAGATGCGCAAAATTTAGCTAAAGAAAATAAAAACATTATTTGTAAAATTTATGATGAAAAATTTTTAGCCAAAGAAAAAATGAATGCCTTTTTAGCGGTAAATCATGCCTCGGTACACCCACCACGCCTCATTCATCTAAGCTATAAAGCCAAAAATGCAAAAAAACGTGTTGTATTTGTTGGAAAAGGCTTAACTTACGATAGCGGTGGATTAAGCTTAAAACCAGCTGATTTTATGCTTACAATGAAAGCTGATAAAAGCGGTGCAGCAGCAGCAATGGGAATCATAAAAGCCGTAGCTGAACTTGCTTTAGATTTAGAAGTGCATTGCATTTTGGGCGCAACTGAAAATATGATAGGCGGCAATGCTTATAAGCCTGATGATGTGTTAATCAGTCGTGAAGGTGTAAGCATAGAAGTAAGAAATACAGATGCAGAAGGACGCTTGGTTTTAGCTGATTGTCTTTCTTTTGCACAGGATTTAAAACCTGATTTACTTATCGATATGGCAACTCTTACTGGAGCTTGTGTTGTAGGACTTGGAGAATTTACAAGCGCTATTATGGGAAATAATGAGGAATTACAAAATGATTTTTATCTAAGCTCTAAAAAAAGCGGAGAATATACCACAATCTTACATTTCAACCCTCACTTAAGAGAACTTATAAAATCAAATATTGCCGATGTTAGTAATACTGCCTCTAGTCGCTACGGAGGTGCAATTACCGCAGGGTTATTTTTAGATAAATTTATTCGTAAAGAATATAAAGATAAATGGCTACATCTTGACATAGCAGGACCTGCTTATACAGAAAAATCTTGGGGATATTCTAGTTTTGGCGCAGGTGGAGCTGGAGTTAGAATGTGTGTTAATTATTTAATTCAAATTTTAAGGAAAGCTAAATGAGTTTAAGCGTAGGTATAGTAGGACTTCCAAATGTTGGCAAATCAACAACTTTTAATGCTTTAACTAAAGCACAAAATGCCCAAAGTGCAAACTATCCTTTCTGCACCATAGAGCCTAATAAAGCCATGGTTGAAGTTCCTGATTTAAGACTTAATGAACTTGCTAAAATAGTAAAACCTGAAAGAATTATGCATTCTTTAATAGAATTTGTAGATATCGCTGGACTTGTTAAAGGCGCAAGTAAAGGCGAAGGCTTGGGAAATAAATTTCTTTCAAATATACGTGAAACTGAGGTTATTTTGCATATAGTACGTTGTTTTGATGAAGAAAATATTACCCATGTTGAAGGTGGAGTTGATCCTTTACGTGATGTAGAAATTATCAATACAGAGCTTATTTTAGCAGATATTGAGCAACTGAGTAAAAAAATAGAAAAACTCACCAAAGAAGCCAAAGCCAATCAAAAGGGTGCCAAAGAAAGTCTCGAACTTGCAAATTCCTTACTTGATCATTTAAACAAAGGCTTAGCTGCAAGTTCTTATCCTGAAAAGGAAAGTGAAATTTATCAAGCCCTAATCAAGGAATTAAGACTGCTTTCTGCTAAAGAGGTGATTTATGGTGCAAATGTTGATGAAAATGGTATTAGTGAAGATAATGATTATGTAAAAGCTTTAAAAGAATATGCTAAAAAAAATGATCATGAAGTTATCAAGCTTTGTGCAAAAATCGAAGAAGAATTAGTAGGATTAAGCGATGAAGAAAGTCATGAATTTTTAAGTTCTCTAGGAGTTAACGAAAGCGGTCTTGATCAAATCATACGCACTGCTTTTGCTAAGCTTGGACTGATTAGCTATTTTACCGCTGGTGTAGTTGAAGTGCGTTCTTGGACAATCAAAAAAGGCTGGAAAGCACCAAAAGCAGCAAGCGTGATTCATAATGACTTTGAAAAAGGCTTTATAAAAGCTGAAGTTATTTCCTATGAAGACTATATCCAATACAAAGGCGAAAATGGCGCCAAAGAAGCAGGAAAGCTACGCCTTGAAGGAAAAGACTATATCGTTTTAGACGGCGATGTAATGCACTTTAGATTCAATGTTTAGGCAAAATAGCCTAAACAATATTTATAAATTTTGAATAAAACCTTCCAAAATTTGAATTTGCTTTTCTACGCTTGCAATAGAACTTGAGCCTTCACTTTGCTTAGAATTTAAAGAAAATTCAAAATTTAAAAGTTCCATAGCTTTTTCATCAAATACAGGATCTATTTTTGAAAGATCTTTAATTTCACTTATATCAATACCTTGTGCTTCAGCTTGTGCAACAACATTTCCCACTATAAAATGTGCTTTTCTAAAAGGAATATTTTTTTCACGCACCAAATAATCCGCCAAATCGGTAGCCAACAAATGACCTTTTTTACAAGCATTAAGCATATTTTCTTTGTTGATTTGTATTTCTTTTAACATTGCATTTAAGATGATTAAGCTATCTTTAGCGGTTTTTACACTATCAAAAATCCCTTCTTTATCTTCTTGTATATCTTTATTATAGGCTAAAGGTAAAGCTTTCATTATAGTTAAAAGAGAAATCAAATTTCCATAAACACGCCCTGTTTTTCCACGTATAAGCTCACAAACATCAGGATTTTTTTTCTGAGGCATAATAGAACTTCCTGTTGAAAAGCTATCACTTATAGTTATAAAAGAAAACTCCGAACTTGAAAATAAGATCATTTCTTCGCAAAGTCTTGATGTGTGTGTAAAAATAACTGCTATATCATAAAGCAAATCAAGAGCAAAATCCCTATCACTCACTCCATCCATAGCATTTAGCATAATATCTTTAAATCCTAAAATTTCAGCACTCAACTCACGATTGGTTCTATAGCTTGTTCCTGCACATGCACAAGATCCAAGTGGCGAAAAGTCTGCGAGTTCTAGGCTATGTTGCAAACGCTTAATATCTCGCATTAACATAAAAGCATAAGCTAAAATATAAAAAGAAAAACTCACAGGCTGAGCGTGCTGTAAATGTGTAAAACTTGGCATAATAGTTTTTTTATGCACTTTAGCATGTTCGAGCATGGTTTGAATCAATTCTTTTAAAAGCTTTATAAGTTCAATATGAGATTTTTTGACAAAAAGTTTAAAATCAGTAGCCACTTGATCATTTCTACTTCTTGCAGTATGAAGTCTTCCACCAATTTCACTACCTATAATCTCGCTTAAACGCTTTTCTACGGCCATATGAATATCTTCATCTTTAATATCAAAAATAAATTTACCTTGCTCTATTTCACTTCTAACCTGCTCTAAACCTTTTATAATAGCATCTAATTCTTCTTTTTTTAAAATACCACAACTTTCAAGCATTGTAGCGTGTGCTATAGAACCTTGTATATCTTCATTGAACAAAGTTTTATCTACATTTAAACTTGCATTAAATTCTTTTAAAAGCTCATCACTTGCATCACTAAAACGTCCTGACCACATTTCATTTTTCATTTAAATGCCTTAAATTTTTGGTCCAAATTTGCTAAATTCAATGCCTTCTTTGACATCTTCATAACGTTTAAAATTTTGTATAAACATATGTGCTAATTTATCTCTTGTTGCAATATAAGCATTTTTATCTAACCAAGTATTTATAGGATTTAAAAGTACACTTTCTACACCTTCTAAAGCTTTTGGAATAGCTAAATCAAACACTTCAAAATTTTCAAATTCGCATTTTGTAATACTTCCATCTAGAATAGCATTAATGCAAGCCCTAGTAGCCTTAATGCTCATTCTTTTACCCACACTGTAGCTTCCGCCACTCCAACCCGTATTAACAAGATAAACATTAACTTCATGTTTTTCAATCTTTTCACCAAGCAATCTCGCATAAACCGTTGGATGTAAAGGCATAAAAGGTTCTCCAAAACAAGCTGAAAAAGTTGCTTGAGGCTCTGTTATACCGCGCTCAGTTCCAGCTACTTTTGCTGTATAGCCACTTAAAAAATAATACATAGCCTGCTCTTTGCTTAGTTTGCTCACCGGGGGTAAAATTCCAAAAGCATCTGCACTTAAAAATATAATATTTTTTGGATGCCCTGCTTTTAGACTAGGCTCATGATTTTCAATATGCTCTATAGGATAAGAAACTCTCGTGTTTTCTGTTTTTGAGGCATCAGCATAATCAACACTCTTATCAGCTCTTAAAACTACATTTTCTAAAAGTGCATTTCTTTTAATGGCTCCATAAATTTCAGGCTCATGTTCAGGATTAAGATTGATTGTTTTTGCATAGCAACCGCCCTCAAAATTAAACACACCTTCATCATCCCAGCCATGCTCATCATCACCTATGAGTCTTCTTTTTGGATCGGTTGAAAGCGTAGTTTTTCCTGTACCGCTAAGTCCAAAGAAAAGTGCCACATCGTCTTTTTCTCCGACATTTGCACTACAATGCATAGAAAGTTTATTTTCTAGTGGCAACCAATAATTCATCATAGAAAAAATACCTTTTTTCATTTCTCCACCATACCAAGTTCCACCAATAACCGCTATATTTTCTTCAACATTAAAGATCACAAAAACCTCTGAATTTAAACCATCTTGTTTGTAATCTTCATTGATGCATTTGCAAGCATTATAAACAATAAAATCTGCTTTAAAATTCTCAAGTTCCTCTTGACTTGGGCGAATAAACATATTTTTAACAAAATGTGCTTGCCATGCAATTTCAGTAACAAATCTTACTGCTTTGCGACTTTGCAAAGAAGCACCGCAAAAAACATCTTGAACATAAATTTTCTTTCCGCTTAATTCTTGCTTTGCTTTAGTTAAAAGTTTATCAAATAATTCTTTTGTAATAGGCTGATTTACCTTTCCCCAAGCTATATATTTACTAGATGGATCTTGTTTTACAAAATATTTATCTTTAGGACTTCTACCTGTAAAAATCCCTGTATCTACACAAAAAGTATCATTATCCGTGCTTAAACCTTCATTATTTGCTTTTTCATGAGCATTTAATTCATCATAACTTAAATTATGAAAAATTTCCTTTATATTATCCAAACCTAACTTATCAAATTTTTTCATTTTTCCCTCACTTTAATTCTTGTAAATAGCTAATACTTCGCCTTCATTAACAGTATCACCTATTTTAATACAAAGCTCTGAAATAATTCCATCTTTTGGGGCATTAACCTCAATCTCCATCTTCATTGCTTCTAAAACCATGATAGCTTGACCTGATTTTACTTCTTCGCCTTCGTTAACATAAATTTTAAAGACATTACCTGAAATACCTGCTAAAATTTCATTTTCAGCATCGACAGAACTTGTTGAATTTGAAGAAATAATATTTTTATTTTCTTCTACTTTTTTTACACTCTTAACATTAACATCTTTATCAAAACCATAACTCACTTCCACATGATATTTATTACCATTTACAGCTACAGTAAATTTGTTTTCATCTACACTCATAGGCTTTGGCATGCTAGCTAATTTGCGTATATTTACCTTTGCCTCTCCTTTTAAAAATGCTATACCTTTTTCTTTACAAGCTGCTGCAATAAATATATTTTCTTCACTCGTTTCTATACCCTCTTTTTCAAGCAAGGTTTTAGTATAAGCTATGCTTTTACTCTCATCTTTATCGGCTATATTAATAGCAAGCTCTGTAGTGGGTTCTAAATTAAGTTGTTTTGAAGCAAGTTCAACAATGTTTGCATCGGGTGTAACTGGAGTTTTTCCAAAATAACCAAGCACCATTTTTCCATAACCTTCTGCGATTTTTTTCCAAGGCCCAAACATAACATTATTAAATGCTTGTTGAAAATAAAATTGAGAAACTGGAGTAACCGAAGTACCAAATCCACCTTTTTCCACAACTTCTCTCATAGCATGAATGACCTGTGGAAATTTATCTAAAATATTATTATCCCTCATCATTTGTGTATTTGCTGTTAAAGCTCCTCCTGGCATAGGAGAAAAAGGAATAAGTGGATTTACCATAGTAGCTTCAGGTGGTAAAAAATACTCTTTTAAACAATCTTTTAAAACTTCTTCGTATCTTAAAATTTTTTCTTCTTCAAGTCCACCTAAATCATAATCTTTGCCTTTTAAAGCATGCATCATGGTTAAAATATCAGGCTGAGAAGTTCCACCACTTACAGGAGCTGCAGCCAAATCAATACCATCAACCCCTGCTTCAAGCGCTGCAAGATAGCAAGCTATACTCACCCCTGCAGTTTCATGCGTATGAAGTCTAATATGTGTATCTTGAGGTAAAATTTTTCTAGCCATTTTAATGGTTTTATAAATTTTATTTGGATTAGAAGTTCCACTTGCATCTTTGAAACAAATACTATGAAAAGGAATTTCTGCTGTTAAAATTTCTTTTAAAATTTTTTCATAAAAAGGCACATCATGAGCACCTTTGCAATTTGACGGTAAATCCATTAAAGTAATAGTAATTTCATGCTTTAACCCATGTTTTACTATACATTCACCACTAAATTTTAAATTATTTACATCATTAAGGGCATCAAAATTTCTTATCGTTGTAGTACCGTGTTTTGCAAAAAGTTTTGCATGCAAATCAATAAGTTCACTATTTCCAGTATCTAAAGTAACGGTATTGACTCCTCTTGCTAAAGTTTGAAGATTAGCATCTTTTCCTACAATAGCCCTAAATCTATCCATCATGGTAAAAGCATCTTCATTAAGATAAAAATACAAGCTTTGAAATCTAGCACCACCACCAAATTCAAAATGAGTAATACCCGCTTCTTTTGCTGCTTCTACTGCAGGAAAAAAATCATCCATTAAAACCCTAGCTCCATAAACAGACTGAAAACCGTCCCTAAAGCTTGTATCCATTACATCGATGAATTTTTTAGCCATTATTTTTCCTTAAAAAAATATTTTTTCATTATTATACAAAAATTTGATAACACATTACCAAAATTATTGCTATAGGCGATATAAAACGAATAAAAAACAACCAAATTAAGAAAATTTTTCGACTTATAAATTTAGAAAAAATTTTATAAATTTGTTTTTTATTCATAAAAAAACCTACAAATATAGAGCATACTATAGCACCAAGTGGAAGTAAAAAATTTGAAGTTAATTTATCTAATAAAGTAAAAAAATCTTTGCCAAAAAAACTAAACATAGAAAAAAAATTTAAATTTAATGACAAGATACAACAAATTCCAAAAACAAAAACAAATAAACCTATTAAAAATAGAGCTTTAACACGAGAAATTTGATAGTTATTAATCATATAAAAAGTTAAAGGCTCTATCATTGAAATAGCTGAAGTAATACCAGCAAAAAAAAGTGCTAAGAAAAAACAAAATGCAAAAATATAGCCTAAAGCTCCAAGTTGATTAAACAAACTCATCAAGGATACAAAAACAATTCCTGCTCCTTGAGTATGCGGATCGGCTCCAAATTCAAAGATAAAAGTAAAAACAATAAGTCCCATAATAAAAGAAATCAATAAATTAATCAAAACAATATACACTGAACTTTTTATAAAATTTGTTTTTTTATCCAAGGCCGATGAATATGTAACTATACAACCTATTCCCAAGCATAAGGTAAAAAATGCAAGCCCTAAAGCTTCGGCAATAGAGCTGAATTTAAAATGTGAAAAATCGGGATAAAATAAATAAGAAAAAGCATTTGCAAAACCTTGCTTAAATCCCATGCAATAAAACAACATAAAAACAAGCATTAAAAATAAGCTAGGCATTATAACAACGTTTAATTTTTCAATCCCTTTGATTAAACCTTTAGATACTATCAATAAAGTAAGAAAAAAAGATAAAGTGAAGAAAAAAACAGAACTTGTCAAATTTGTAGTAATTACATTCTGAAAATTACTTGCTGCTTCATCTAAAGTTTTAGGAAGATAATAAAGACTCACTACAGTATATTTTAAAACCCATCCCATGATAACTAGATAAAAAGAGAGGATAAAAATACCACCTAACATAAAAACGCCGCCATATCGCCATCTATTGCCATATTTTATGGCAAGATTTGAATAAGCATTTGCAAGATCACTTTTACTTAAACGTCCCATAGCCACTTCAGCCAAAAAAATACTAAATCCTATAGTTAAAGTAAAAAACAAATATAAAAGCACAAAAACAAAACCACCATTTTCTGCGCTTAAAGTTGGAAATTTCCAAGCATTACCTAAACCAACGGCTCCACCAGCAACAGCCAATACAAAACCGATTTTTGAAAAATATGTTCTCATTATTTTTCAAACTCACTTTAAAAAAGCGGCTATCATAACTATAACAACAGCCAAAGGGGAAATAAATCTCAAAAACACATACCAAAGTTCAAAAAATATACCCCTCATATAAGGTTTAAATAAAATTTTTAAAGCTTCTTTTTTCATCACAAATCCCACAAAAATAGCTGCCAAAATTCCACCTAAAGGCATAATAACCTTGCTTGAAACACTATCAAGCAAATCAAAAAAACTCATTCCAAAAAATCCAAACTGAGTACTTTTTAAAGAAGATAAAATACACAACATTCCTAAAATATAAACAACAATTCCTATTAAAATCAAAGCTTTTTTACGGCTCATACCAAAAGTATTAATAAGGTAAAAAGTGAAAGGCTCTATCATTGAAACAGCTGAAGTAATACCAGCAAAGATTAAAGAAATAAAAAACGCTGCTCCAAAAATACAACCAATCACTCCAATTTTTTCAAATAAAGTAGCTAAGGAAATAAAAACAAGTCCTGGTCCTTGCTGATTAGGATTGTAACCAAATTCAAAGATAAAAGTAAAAACAACCAAACCCATTAATAAACCAACTAAAAGATTGATAAAAATAATATTTAAAGTACTGGTAATAAAATTAGTTTTATCAGGCAGACTAGCAGAATAAGTAATAATCGTTCCAACGCCCAAAGAAAGACTAAAAAAAGCAAGTCCTAAGGCTTCAAGAACGTTTGAAGTGTTGATTTTGGAAAAATCAGGTACAAAAAGAAATTTAACCGCCATTATAAAACCATCTTTGCTAATAGCATAAACAAGCATCAAAATAAGTAAAATAAACAATGAAGGCATCATCCAAACATTTAACTTTTCAATCCCATTCTTAACACCTTTAGAAACAATATAAAAAACACATAAAAAAACCAAAGTAAAACAAATAAACTGACTTAAAAAATCCTCACTTATAAAAAATCCAAACTGTGCTTTACTTACTTCTAGATCCATAGGCAAATTTCCAGTGATACTTAAAAACACATATTTAACTATCCAGCCAATCACCAAGGTATAAAAAGAAACTATTAAAATCGCCCCCACCATAGTAAAACCAACATAAGACCAAGCTTTTTTATTTGAAGGTGCTAACTTTTCATAGGCATTAACCGGATCTTTTTCACTAATTTTTCCTATGCTAAGCTCAGCTAAAAATATCACAAAACCTACACCTAAAGTAAGAATTATATAAAGCAAGATAAAAGCAGATCCACCACTTTGACCTACTAGTGTTGGAAATTTCCAAGCATTACCCAAGCCCACCGCTGAACCTGCTACCGCTAAAATGAAACCTATTTTTGAAAATTTAGAACTCAATGTTGCAACCTTAACTTAAAAATTATTTTAAAATATTATTAAAGCAAAAAAACTTTTAAGCTTTATTGAAAACAATCAAATTTAAATCAAAAATGTGAATTTTTGTAAATTTCAATAAAAATAAAGATACCTTTGGTTATAATTCGGCTTTATTTTTAAGTCTTAAGTAGGGATACGCAAGCCGAACTGATTTAAAAATTGAAAAAAATTTTTTTATAGAAAGGTTAAGATAATGAAAAAAGTTCTTTTTTTATTATTAGCATGTGCAGCAGTAGCTTTTGCAGCTGAAATTAATGCTCCAGTAGAGCAAGAAGCTATTAATGTATGGATTAAAGCATTTTCAGTTCTTGCAGCAGGCCTAGGTCTTGGTGTTGCAGCACTTGGTGGTGCTATCGGTATGGGTAATACTGCAGCGGCAACAATTGCAGGAACAGCTAGAAACCCTGGTCTTGGGCCAAAATTAATGACAACTATGTTTATCGCTTTAGCGATGATCGAAGCACAAGTTATCTATGCTCTTGTTATCGCGCTAATAGCACTTTACGCAAATCCTTTTATAGTTTTACAATAAAACTTATTAAAGCCCTTTTTTGGGCTTTTTTCTATGCGGTTATGGTGGAATTGGTAGACACGCCATCTTGAGGGGGTGGTGCGCTCCGCGTGTGCGAGTTCAAATCTCGCTAACCGCACCATTATTTAAAATTATAATCATTCAACTTAAAATACTAACTATTCAAAATCAAATTTCAACTTACAATTTCTTAAAGTTACAAAAAATAAAAAATATTGGTTTTTTTAAAAAACTTAAAAAATATTAAGATTTTTTTTAAGTATAAAGAATATAATTCTATCCGTTTTCAAAAACCATCCCTTAAAAAGGATTACTCAATGTTTGTTTTTATACCATTATTTACAATTTTTATTTTACTTGCAGGCGGATATTTTGCCAAAAGAATTGGCGTTTTGAAGCAAAAACAAGCTAGGACTTTTTTAGATTTTGCTATTATTTTTGCTTTACCTTGTTTGATTTTCGATAAAGCATATCATTTAAATTTTGATTTTTCATTGATTATTTTTATTTTTATTGGATTGTTTAGCTGTATACTAGCAGCTTTTTTTGCTATTCTTATTGGAAAAGTTTTTCATTTTTCTAAAGTAACTTTAGTCAGTATGTTTTTGCTTTCTTGTTTTGGAAATACTATATTTGTGGGTATGCCTATTGTTGCTGGTATATTTAATGACCCACAATTTAGCGCTGAAGTTATATTTTACGATGCTTTAGCCACAACTTTACCTATATCACTTTTTGGACCTTTTATACTTTCTTTGGGAAATGGAGAAAAAGTCAGTTTGCTTGCTAATGTTAAAAAAATTCTTAGTTTTCCACCTTTTTTAGCTTTGCTTTTTGGTTTTTTGTGTAAATTGATTACTTTACCTGAATTTATTTTCTCTCCTATTCGTTTATTTGGTGCCTCTGCAACCCCTGTTGCACTTTTTGCTATAGGTTTAGGACTTGGCTTTATGGCGATTAAAACCTCTTACAAACCTACAATAGTTGTCATCTTCACTAAAATGATTTTAGCTCCTTTATTTTTTGTATTTTGTTTAAAAATATTTAATTTGGAATTAAAAGATTCTACCATCGTTGCTATTATAGAAAGTGCAGCTCCTACTATGACTTTAGCAGGAGCTATGGTAATGAAAGCTAAACTAGATAGTAATTTAGCCGTAAGTGCTGTAGCCTTTGGAGTTCTTTTTGCTTTTGTTTCTATGCCAATTTTAATTTGGACTTTGTTATAAGCTCAAATTATATGGCTAAATTTTTAGCTAATTCTTTAACTTTTTTAAGATCAACTTTTCCTGAACCTAGGAGGGGAATTTTTTCTATTTGAAAATAATATCTAGGTTTAAAAAGTGTAGGTATATTAGAATTTTTTATAGCCTCACATACTCCTTCAAAAATTTCATTATTGCATTCTATGAGTAAAACAATTTGTTCCCCTTTTTTCTCATCTTCTAAAGATGTGGCACAAAATTTAACCACTTCAGTGTCTATAAATTTGGCAATTTCTTCTTCTATTGCACCCAAAGAAATCATCTCTCCGCCAATTTTTGCAAAGCGAGAATAACGATCGACAATATATAAAAAACCATCTTCATCCAAATGTCCCTTATCTCCCGTGTTGTACCATCTTATGCCATCAATTTCTTTAACCACTTCATCGGTTTTTTCTTTGTCATTAAGATAGCCTACCATAACTTGATGACCGCCTATAAGTATGAGTCCATCTTCATTTGTTTTTAAATTTTCATAATTATTTGGATTAACAATACGTACCGCAGTTCCAGGTAGAGGCATTCCTACGCTTCCTTCTTTATTGGCACGATGTATAAGCCAATAATCCACATCAAAATGATTTGGTAAATTTACACTCGCCACAGGCGTGGTTTCCGTAGCCCCGTAACCTTCAAAAATACTTTTTTTAAACTTCATTTCAAAAGTAGTTCTTACTTCATTTTTTAGTTTTTCAGCGCCCGATACAACTATTCTTAAACTTTCAAACATTAAAGCATCAAGCTTTTTATTTCTTGCATAAATTCCTAAAAAGGTTGAAGTTCCACACATAATAGTGACATTATTTTTAGCAACAGCTTTGGCAACCCCTAAGGCATCGGTTGGATCTGAAAAAGTGATGCTTTTAATACCTTCAAGCAAAGGCAAAAATGTAGTTACGGTAAGTCCAAAAGCATGAAAAGGTGGTAAAGATGAGAGAATGACATCATTATTTCTTGTGCAAAGCACATCAGAAATTTGTGCTATATTGCTTAAAATATTACGGTTATTGAGCATAACACCTTTTGGAGAACCTTCACTTCCACTACTAAATAAAATAGCTGCGATGGCAAGATTGTTTTTTGAAGGAGTGAAGATGCTTTTGAGTATAAAACTAGGTATAATACTAACTGCTAGCATCATGCTAAAAATTTTAGTTTTTTGCATTTTAAAATCTTCTACAATATTTTCAAAATAAATTAAATGTATATTTGTATCGAAATTTAGGTTTATACCTTTATTTGCTAATTTTTCTAAAAAAGTTTTAGAAGTATAAATTTGTGAAATTTGCGCATTTTTTATAGCTGCTTTTAGAGCTTTTTCTCCAGCAGTGAAATTAAGATTTACTGCAATTTTTTCTGCGATTAAAACAGATAGATTGGTTAAAGAACTTGCAAAAGAAGCAGGTAGTAAAATTCCTATAGCTTCCTCTTTAGGAGCGTAACTTCCACGCTGAGGGTTAATGTTTAATTCTTTGGATTTTCTTTTAATAAAAAAATTAAGAAATAAACTAAGAGTCAACATTTTTCTATAAGAAATATCTCCAGCTAGTGTATCGATAATAGCTATTTGATTTAGATTTTTTTTAGCTGTATCTATCCAAGCTCTTGCTATAGTATGCATAGCTTCGCATTGTGATTTCCAAGCCATAAAAGAAAGTTCAAAAACTTTAGCTTTAACTTCATCTTTTTTAGAATGCAAAGGCATAGCTTTACCAAAAGCTATAGCAATTTTTCTTTTATTTAAAGTGCGGTTTCTTGCTGAAAATTCTTCATCACTTCTTGAAAAAGCGCTACCCCAAAGCCCTCTTATATAAAAAGGAATAATTTTTCCATCATCTTCACTTAAACATTCACAAGCTAATTCAAATCCTGCTTTAAATTCATTTAATTGCCCATGTCGCGAAAGTGTACCTTCAGGAAATAAGCAAACTAAATTACCTTCTTTAATATGCTTTGCTATCAGTTCTAAACTCGTCTTACTTCCTGTACTTGATACAGGAATAATACCAAATTTATCAAGAAAAATTTTAATATACCATTTAGAATAAATACTTCTTTCCATAACAAAATAAATTTTTCTTGGAATTGCCATTTGTACAACAGCCCAATCAATAAAAGAAATATGATTACCCAAAAGTAAAGCTCCACCTTTTTCTGGTATATTTTCAAAACCTTCCACAAGTAAACGGTATCGTTGTAAAAAAGCTATGCTTAAAAGTATACGCACTAAAGAAAAGGGGAGTTTTAAAAGTATGTAAAAACTTCCTATAAAGGTTACCAAAGCAATAAAATAAAACAAATAAATCACATTGATTTCAAATTTTGCAAATAAAGTTGCTAAGAGTAAAAATCCTAACATGGCAATATTTTGAAAAAAATTATTTCCTGCAAGAATTTGTCCTAATTCATTTTCTTTAGCATGAAATTGGATTAAAGTATTTAAAGGAATGATAAAAAGGGCTCCGCAAAATCCAAAAAAGAAAAATAAAAAACTATAACTTAATAAACTTATAAAATAAGGCATTAAAAAAGCCATTAAAAACATACCCAATGCACCAAGTGGAATAAATCCAAGTTCTATATAATTTTTTGAAAATTTACCAGCTACTAAAGAGCCTAAAATCACTCCTATACCAGAAAAAGCGAGTGAAATTTGCACATAAAAAGTATTTTCTATGAAAAGTTCATTTTTAGCAAAGACAGGAAAGCTGACAAGATAAAGTTGAGATATAGCCCAAAAAAATGAAATTCCAATTATACAAAGCCAAATAGTTTTATTTTTAAAAACAAGCTTAAGATTATTTATTAGAAGTTTTCCACGGATATAATCTTTTTTATTAAAAACTAAATCTTTATTTGTTTGTTTGAGCTTAGGTAAACGCCACGCAAAAAATACTTCGATACAAGAAAATAAAATTAGCACAATTCCTAAAGGCGCTACTTCTTTTAAAATTTCATCTGTTTGATTATACATAGAACTATAAAGACTTTCAAAGCTTAAAGAAAATAAAGCCATTCCCGCTAAGATTGCCACAATGCTTACCGCATTAATTACACCATTACCCATAGCAAGAAAGTCTTTTCCCACGAGTTCTTTAATAAAACCGTATTTACTTGGTGAATAAATCGCTGCTTGTGCTCCCATTATAAAAGTAAAAATAAAAGCCATCCAAAAAGCACCGCTATAGTAACAAATGCAAATTATTAAAGTGAGTATAACATTGAAAATTGCTGAAATTTTCATTACAATATTTTTTGGATATTTATCCGCTAAAAAACCCGAAGGAGAAAGCATAAGAATAAAAGGAAGTAAAATCAAAGCATTAACTATAGCATTTAAAAATAACTGCTCACTTCCTTCATAGGCCTTATAAATAGTATTTTGAATAATAATTTTATGTCCCAAATCCACAAAAGCATTGATGAATGCTATAAGTAAAAAAGGAATTAATCCGTAAATTTTCAAAAAAGATTTTTTTTGCATTATTTAAACCTCGTCAATTAGCACTTATTTTACAAAAGAATTTATCAGTTTTTAGGAAAATTATCTATATTATCTTTTAAAATAATTCCATCGATTTTTAATTTATAAAATTTTTTAAAATTCTCTAATTTATCAACAATCATTAAAACCCTACTATCAAAAACATAAAATTCTGCAACCTTGCTAGCAAATTTTGCAAGTTTTTTATCATTACAAAGCAAAAACTTAGCTCCTAAAGCATTGGCTAAAAATATCTCGTCTTTATTTTGAACTAAAATAGCAAATTCAAAATCATTTTGACTTAAATAAGAAATCAATTTTTCATCATAAACAATACAATAAACTTTATTATCTTTAACTTCTTCAACACTTTCAATAAAAGAAAAATCTAAATTTTTTAATAATTTATGTCCAATAATAAGCATTTTTTTCCTTAGCTCTATTTTTTATTATTTTGCAAATTATACTTATAAAATTGTTACCAAGCAAGATGGCGCAGCGGACGGGGCTCGAACCCGCGACCTCCGCCGTGACAGGGCGGCATTCTAACCAGCTGAACTACCGCTGCATCCAAAGTAAAGAAGTAGAGATTATAAAACCTATTTATGATTTTATAAAATGGTGGTCACTATAAGACTCGAACTTATGACATCCACCTTGTAAGGGTGGCGCTCTACCAACTGAGCTAAGCGACCT
>NZ_MJXJ01000008.1:0-48657 GCF_001762735.1 Campylobacter sp. BCW_6461
CTCTCTATCTCATCCAAAGTAGATTTATGTATCTTAAAATCTTCAGGTAATCCTGCGGCTTTGTTAAAATCACTTCCCATATAACCATCTTTATCTACACTATAACCATAGGCTGTATCAGTGCTTAAATCTGTTTGTTTATATTTTAGAGTATAAATAGAGTTTTTAAATTCACTTGATATATCATAGTTAGGAGAACTTGTCTTACTACTTATACTAAAATTAGTATTATTGCTGGTATTTGTTGTATTAGTAGAATTTAATACTTCACTTCTTGCTAGAGTTTGTGAATTTGCATTTTGAATTTCATTTAATTTACTAGCATTTTGTTTTAAAAAAGCATTAGTAAAACTTATTTTAGAATTTTCTTTACTTTCTTTATTAGCTTTTGCTTGTGAAAGTATAGAACCATAGTTTGAGTTATCATTGATGCTAAAGATACTCATATTAATTCCTTGATTTAGATTTTTCTGCCTTCAATCTAAATATATTAAAATAATATAAGCAAAATCTGTTCCACTTTGGGGTGAAAAGAAAATATTTATCACACCAAAGGTAAGGTAAAATAAAAATTCTTAGGATCACTTTGAAAACTTAACTCTCCCTTATGAGCGTTTATGATTTCTTTAGAAAGAGATAAGCCAAGTCCATTGCCTTTAAGTTTTGTTGTTTTAAAAGCTTCAAAAACCAATTTCTCATCTTTTATTTCACAACCATTATCATACACTCTGATGCATATTTTTTCATTATCATAACTTGCTAAAATTTTAATCATAGGCTTTTCACATTCGCTTTCTTCTATCGCATCAATAGCATTATAAATCAAATTTTGCAAAACCAAACCAAGAAGAGCTTTATCAGCACAAATCTGCTTATCCAAAAAAGATATTTCAAAGTCTATTTGAGAAGTGAAATTATAAGAGTTAATGGCACTTTCACACTCTTCTTTTAACTCTAAAAGATTAAAATTTAAAGCATTGATGTGTACACCCTTAGTAAAAAGTAGAGTTGAATTTACGATACGCTCCACTCTAGCAATAGCCTTTTGGATTTCAAGAACTATATGCTTATTTTTAAGCTCACTACGAGCAAAAAGGGTTGAAGCAAGTAAAGATATAGATCCAATAGGATTTCTTATCTCATGTGCCAAATGAGCCGCTACACTACCCATGCTTGCAAGCCTTTCATTGCGTTTTTCATCGCTAATATCTGTAGCTGAAACTATAGTTTTTTCATTATGCGCTATGATTTTTACCGCATAAAACCTACCTTCAAATTCAAGCTCATCACGAATTTTATCAAGACTAATGATACTAAGTAATTTTGGATTTTTCAAGGCTTCTTGATTTTGTAAAATAATATTTTTTTCTTTATCTAAAATCCAAAGCGCACTAGGCAACACCTCTATAATCTCATCAACCATTGCGCGTAAGGAGTTATAGTTTTCATTTAAAGTTTTGTATTCATTTTCTATTACATAAGTTTGTTCTATAAGACTTTCTAAGCCTTTTTGTAGGGTTTCTTTTTCATTTGAGTCTAAACTTTTTAAAATACTTTCATTCATTTATCATTCCTCTAATAAAATCTTAAAATCATTCAAATCAAGTAAAAGCAAATTCTGTTCGCATATTTTATCAAATTCCTTGCTAAAACCATTTTTTGAGATTATAATGTAATAATTTGGAGTCAAATTTAAAGACTTTACTTTTGATTTTAAAAGATTTAAAATATTTTTACAAATTTTTTTATTTTTAAATTTAACTTCTCCGACAAAACACAAATTTTCATCTTGATAATAAAGATCAAGTTCTAAATTCTTATCCCAGTAGCTTTGCACTCCATTGATATTGAATTTTTTCTCAAGCAATTCTCTAGAAAGTTGTTCAAAACAAAAACTTTGATAAAGCTCAAATTTTTCCTTAATGCATTCTAAAACTTCTTTATAACGATTTTGCAAAATAAGCTTTTCATTGGGCTTTAAAAAATAAAAAAAGAAACGAGTAAAATGGTTGCTAAATATAATCTTATCTTGGACAACATAAGATCTTAGTTCTTTTTTGATTTTTTGTCTTTTATCTTTTATTTTTTTAGCTTCCTTACTATACTCAAGTTTTATTATACCTGTTTCTAAAAGATATTTAAGTGTAGATAAAGCTTTAAAATGCTGAATTTTTCTATTGATAGAAAAACGCTTGCGATTGTTTTTAACTAGTAAAGTAAGAGCGTAAGAACTTGTTTCATCCAAGGCGAAATAACTTTTAATTTTTAGATAATCATCAAGCAAAATTCGCTCTATATTTGTAAATACATCGTCTTCAAAATTTAAAATGTTTAATTTTTCAAAACCTTCAAACACACTATAAAAATCAAAAAGCTTACTTAAAGACAAATTCTTATGCAAATCTACAAAGTTCTTAAATTTTATATTTTTCCTTTTATAAAGCATTTTTATAGTATAATTTTAGCAAATTTTTATAAGGATTGTATTTGCAAATTTCAGATTTAAAAAAAGAATTGATCTTAAAAAAAGGTATTTTGCATTTTGACTTCACAGCAAGTGCTTTAGCTCTAAAATGTGTAGAAAAAGAAATTTCAAAAATTCTCCCAACCTATGCAAACACACATTCTGATAGCTCTTTGAATTCTTTTAAAACTCAACAAATTTACGAACAAGCAAGAAAAGATATAAAAAAAAGTTTATCATTAGATGAAAATTTTGCCCTTATAGCCTGCGGAACAGGATCAAGCAGTGCTATTAAAAAATTTCAAGAATTGATCGGCATTTACATTCCCCCTCTTGTAAAAGAAAGATATTTTACGCAAATTGATAAAAATACCTTACCTTTAGTTATCGTAGGGCCTTATGAGCATCATTCTAATGAACTTTCATTTCGAGAAGGCTTGTGCGAATGTATTAGAATTCCCTTGGATAAAAATGGGGAAATTGATTTTGATTTTCTAGAAAAAACTTTACAAAAAAACAAAAAAAGAAAAATAATCGCTAGCTTTTCTTTAGCTTCAAATGTTACTGGGATATTAAGTGATTACAAACGCATTTCTGAAATGGTTCGTAAATTTAAAGGGATAGTTGCTTTTGATGCATCTAGTTTCATTCCCTATAAAAACATATCTTGTCAATACTATGATGCGTTGTTTATAAGTTCTCATAAATTAATCGGTGGTATTGGCGGTTCTGGACTTTTAGCTATCAAAAAAGATCTTTGTGGAAACAAGCCTAGCTTTGCAGCAGGTGGAACTGTGGGCTATGTTTCTCGCACTTCACAATGCTACCTTTGCAATGAAGAAGCTTTAGAAGAAGGAGGAACACCTGGAATTTTACAACTCATTCGCGCTAGCTTAGCTTTTAAAATCAAAGATTCTATAGGGATTAAAAATATAGAAAAAAAAGAAGAAATTCTAAAAGATTATTTTTTTGAAAAACTAAAAACTATACCTAATTTAATTTTATACGCAAAGAATTTAAAAACCCGATTGCCTATTTTTGCTTTCAATATCAAAGGAATTTCTCCTTTTGATATCGCTTACGAACTTAGTAAAAAATACCACATAGAAACACGCGCTGGATGTGCTTGTGCTGGGCCTTATGGTCATGATTTGCTAGGCTTAAAAGATAATCAAAAACTTAAAACAAAACCAGGTTGGTTAAGAATAAGCTTGCATTATACGCATGAAAAAGAGGATATTGATTATTTTTTTAATGCTTTAAATAAAACTATAATAAAATTATCACATTAAAATATTATAGTTTTATTATTATATATAAAAATTCTATCTTCAAAAGCCAAATCAAGTGCTTTTGAAAGAACATCTTTTTCTATATTTCTACCTGCTTGCTGCATATCTTGCCAAGTAAATTCATGGTTTACAGGCGAAACAGCTTGAGTGATAATAGGACCTTCATCAAGATTATTATTTACAAAATGTGCCGTAGCTCCAATTATTTTAACCCCTCTTTCAAAGGCTTGTTTATAAGGATTTGCTCCTATAAATGCAGGTAAAAAAGAATGGTGAATATTTATAATCTTGCCTTCAAAATGCCTAACAAAATCAGGAGATAAAATTCGCATATATTTTGCTAAAACCAAATAATCAAATTTATATTGTTCAAGACATTTTAAAATCTGATTTTCTTGCTCTTTACGATCTAAATTTTCAGCGCTGATAAAATGATAAGGAATTTCAAATTTCTCAACTAAATCCTTTAAAGAGTTGTGATTTGAAATCACAGCTTTGATATTTGCTTCAAGTTCGTTACTATAATGCTTTATTAGCAAATCTCCCAAACAATGACTTTCTTTAGTAGCAAAAACAACAATATCTTTTTTTCTCTTCTCGCAAAGCTCTATCAAGGCCTCTTGTCCAAGCATAGCCTCAAGCGTTCCTATAAAAGCTTCTTTATCAAACTCACCTTCTAAAAGAGCACGAAAAAAAAACATTCCTTCGCCTACAAATTCATCGTTTTTTACTATATTGATATGATATTTAAAAATAACATCAGAAATTCTATAGATTAAACCTTTTTGATCTTTGGTGCAAATTTTTAATACAGAAATCATTTAGCTAAACCTTTTATATATTCTTTTAATTCATTCTCTCTTGCTTCTTGAAGCTTTAGGCCAAGAATTTTACCACAAAATCCAGCATTTATGAAATCTTTTGCTAAAATTTTACTTTCAAACTTATTCTCATAAAGCCCTAATCTTTTAGCTTGCTCAATACGCTTTTTACTCCAAAGTCCAAGCCATTCCTTCAAAGGCATTTCAAAAGCAATTTTTGCTAGTTCAAAATCACTTATATCATCAAGATAAAAAGCTTGATTTGCATATTTTAGGTATTCTTTTTTAAGTTTAGTTCTTTTAAAAAATATATCTTTTTCTAAATTAAAAAAATTCAAATACAAATACAAGAATAAAGCATCGCTTTTTACAAATTCTCTACTTTGTCTGAGTAAATTTTGAAATTCCAAACTCTTAAAAACACTCTCAAAGCCGAAAACCTGTTTCTCTAAGCCAAGTTCTTGTAAATATCTATAGCCGACATCAAGTCTAGGACTTTTAAAGAATTTATAAAGCTCTGCATTGATCCTATCTTTGCTAAGATCAGTTATATCCATACTTTGCATCAATTTCAAGCTTTCGCTAGTTATCTTAAAGTTAAACCTTGAAGCAAATACTACCGCTCTTAATACTCTTAAACTATCCTCTTGAAAGCTTTGTTTATCAATATGCCTTAAAAAGCCTGCTTCTAGATCTTTTAATCCTCCATAAAAATCTAAAAACTCATCGTTAAAAAGATTAATCATCATAGAATTTATGGTAAAATCGCGTCTTTTGGCGCCAAGTTTTTCATCATTGCAAATTTGAACTTCAAAACCTTTATGTCCATAGCTTATTTTGTTTTCGGTTCTAGCAAGAGCTAAATCATAATTTTTAAACTTATACACAAAAAAACTTTTTCCAAAGCCTTGTGCGCCCAATTTTTGCATAATCTTTTCAAAATCTTTAGGTTTTATATCATAAAGCTCTATATCATAGTCACAAATTTTTAAGCCTAAAAACAAATCCCTAACGCTACCTCCAACCAAATACGCTCGTTTAGTATAAGGCTTTAAAAACTCAGCGATAAACTGTAAATCGGGATTATTTTTTAAGCTTATCTTCGATATTTGCAAGCAAAAACTCTAAAAAATTTATGGTCAAGTTTAACCTATTTTCAAGATCATCTTTTTTTATGCTATTTAAACCTTCAAAAAGAACTAAAATTCTCTCTCTAAGATGTTTTAAAAAAATATCCTCATTAAGCGTTTGAACCTCTGTCATAACACTGGGATTTAAAATTTCACTTTGTAAAAAAGGCTCTTCTTTTTTAAACTCTTCATTTTCCTGAGTAGAAATTTCAATATTATTTTGTATTTTTTGCTCTTCTTCAAATTTTGCCATAGAAATTTTATCTTCTAAGTCTTGCGGAGTATCAAGCTCTTCGCATACAAACTCCATAGGCGGTAATTCATCTTTTATTTCAGTTTTTCTATTTAATTCTTGTTCTTTTAAAATTTCATTTTGTCTTCTTTGCTCTTCCATGATAGAGCTAACTTCGCTAATGGTTTTTTTAGCTAAATCTTCCAAATTCATATTTTTATCAACCACCTTTTAAATTCATTAATTTCTTCATCGCTTTTCATATTAATAAAAAAATCCAACATTTGAGTGTTTAAATCTTTATGCTTGGATCTAAAACCACTAAGACGACGAACCGCATCGATAGCGTTTTGGTTATCTGGATCTTCTTTTAAGATATTTTTATAAATTTCTAAAGCTTCGTCTTTTAACCCTTGAGCCTCATAGATAGAAGCTTCAGTGACTGTATTTTTCATCACTGTTTCCTAAAATTTTTCTTTAATTCTAGCAAAAAGCTTTTTAATTTATCTTTAAGAAAATAAGATGATTTTTAATGTCTATTTTGTTTTAAACAATTTTTCTATATATTCTTTTTTTTCTTTCTCTAAGCTAGAATTTAATTCTTTTTGTTCTTTTTTAACTTGCACTTTTAAATCTTGATTTTTAAAATACACATAATCAATTCCAAAAATAACACCAATTATAATAAGCAATGGGATTAAAAATACCATATACTTTACACTTTAAGAAAATTGATTAAATACACTACCATAGTAGCGAATATTCTCAGCATTTTCATTTTTTTCTATCGTTTCTATTGCGCCGCTATTGATTGCTTTTTGGATATCATCATTTAAATCTTGATAAGAAAAAACCATATTAATGCTGATAATATTTGGCAATTTCTCAAGCATTTTATAAGAGTTTAATTCATCTTCTAAATTTTCACTTTCAATCACAACTATAATCTTTTCATTTTCACAAAGTTCTACAGAACAAAAAGGAATTTCAGATATAGCCTTTTTTAAATCATTTATATATTCTTCTTTTGCTAAAATCAAAACACTAGAAAGATTATTCATCAATACTCCTAAACATTATACTATCACCAAAGCCTGAAACGATAAAATCTTTATTGTTTAAAAAAATAATAAACTCACTCATCAAATTTTCATTATTAAAAGTTTTAACAGGCTTAAAATCACTTGTGCTAAAAACTTCACTAACTCCAGCTTCATTATCGCTATAAACAGCCAATTCTCCATTAAGACTTAAAGCACAAGTATATATCAAAAAATCTTTTTGTAAAAAATTTTGTTCTTCATTTTTTACAACTCCTATACGCCTATCCGTTCCACAACTTAAAATAACATTATTTTTAAAATCTACTTGATAGATATTATCTTTATGCATTTTATCATAGTTTTTCAACATCTTCCAATTTTTCAAATCAAAAAGTTCTACTTCGCCACTCTCAAAACCTGCAATTAGTCTACTCTTATCTTCATTTAAAACTGCATCATTAAGACTAGAATGGGAAAAATTAAATTTTTTTATATTTTTTAAACTTTTATCAATCAATTCTATTTCAGAACCAATAGAAATCAAAAGATAAGTATTTTCATTGATAAAAAATGCTTTTATTATGCTATTTTCTTCGAGCTTTTTGATTTGTAAATTTTCCTTATAAAAACTTAAATTTTTAGCACCAAAATCACCCTCGCTAAGTATTAAAAGTGTATGTTTAAAAATATCAATGTTGTAAATTTTAGCAAAATCATCACCATAATAATTTTTAATCTTTGGCAAAGATAAAAGTTCTTTTAAACTTTTATCTTTAATGTTATATTGCAAAATTTCACCTTTATCAGTGCCTATATATAAGTTTTGCTTATCAAGCTTTAAAGCTGTTATATTGGCATTTAATTTCAGCTCATAAGCATAAGACAAAACACAAAAAAGACTCAAAATAAAAAGAAATTTTTTCATTTATTTACTTTACACCCTCATTAATCACATCAATTAAATTTGAACGACTTTTTAATTGTTCATTTTTAAATTCAGGTTTAAAGCTATTTCCCACTAAAGGTTTTGCATCACTTTGTGGAACATGACACTGAGTGCAATTAAAACGACTATCGCTAATCACATCTCCTGTGGTTTTATTGTGTCTAAAATCATAATAATGACTAGCAGGAAGTGGAGTTGCACCAGCATCTGCTGCTATAGCCTTATCATGGCAGCTTAAGCACATATTGTTATCTTTAGTTATAGGTAACAAATCTTCAATAGCATGCGGAATTAATGGTGGTGCATTTTCATAAGAACGCTCAAAACGAGTAGATTCCCCAGGTTGTAAAGTTGTGAAATTTGCTTCCACTAAATTTACTTTATTTTCATTTTCTAAACTTGCTTTTCTAAGTCCAATTTGTTCCGAACTTACCCCACTATTCATTGCACAAGCGGCAAAAAATACCACTGCAGCACTTCCTAATAAAACCAATTTCTTCTTCATTATTTATTCCTTAAATCAAAAATATTAAAATTCAAAGCATCATCATTACAAACTTCTATACATCTTGCACACCTTATACACTCTCCTGATTTCACGCTAGTACTTTCTTTTCCAACCATCCACAAAACCTGTTTTTCAGGACAAATACGGATACATTCATAACATTTAGTGCATTTATCACTATCATGCTTTATTTTAAGCAAAGCAAAACGAGAAATAAAAGCATAAAAAGCTCCTAGTGGACAAAAATGTGAACAAATTGCCCTAGGACTTAAAAAAGTATCGATACAAAAAAGTATAAAGGCTACAAAAATCCAAGAACTTGTAGCAAAAATAATCCCTCTATGTATCATTCCTATATAAGAAAAACTTTCAAACACAGGCAATGAAAATACAAAAGAAAGGACTAAAACCAAGACCAATACAAAATAGCGTAAATTTTTAGGCAAAATTAAAAATTTATTATTAAGGGTTAATTTATTTCGCACAAAAGCAGCAAAATCTGTGATTAAATTAACAGGACAAACCCAAGAGCAAAAAACCCTTCCTAAAAGCAAACCATAGATAAAAAATATAATCAAAGCTCCTATTAAAGCCACTAAATCTATACTCCAGCTTGCTAGAATGATTTGCAAAACCGCAAAAGGATCGCTTAAAGGTATGGTATTAAAAAGTCTAGAAGAACTTAAATTTCCCTGCAAGATAAAATCTGTAGCTTTAAAACTAAAAAGCGCTAAAATTCCAAGCTGAACGATGCGTCTAGCAATTAAATACTTCATCACAGTTCTCCATCATTTAAATAATTGGTTGCTTTTTTAGCATCAAAATGTTTTGAAGTATCTGCATTTTTTATACGACCTTCATCTTTTTCATCCCAACCTTTTACATAATGAGATCCTGCTTTTCCCAATACATACTCCCTTGGCAAAACACGAATGGCCGGTTTTTCAGTAATACAAGCAAGTTCACAAAGCCCACAACCTACACACACTTCATGATCCACACTAGGTAGTAAAAAAGCGTGCTTGGCGGTGCGTTCATTGCGTTTAAGCTCAAGTTTTAAAGCCCTATCTATCAAAGGACAAGCTCTATAACAAGCATCGCATTGAATTCCCCAGTGTGCCACACAAGAAGCACTATCAACAATAGCAATACCCATTTTCAAAGATTCTATACCCTGCTCTAAATGCTTTTTATCTAAAGCATCAGTTGGACATTCTCTAATGCAAGGAATATCCTTACAAAGATAGCAAGGAATTTCTCTTGCCTTAAAAAAAGGCGTGCCATTTTTTGGACTATCTAACAAGCTAGCAAGCTTTAAAGTATCATAAGGACAGGCTTTTACACAAAGCCCACAACGAATACATTTGCTTAAAAATCTAGCTTCATCTTCAGCCCCAGGAGGACGCAAGGTATAATTATCATCGGCTTTTAAAGCCAAATTAGCCAAAAATCCACCTCCTGTACATAAACATGCAGCCTTAAAAGCACTAACAAAAAATTCTCTTCTACCTTTCATTTAATCAAAACCCTAAATTAAGCCTTATAAATTTTTACAGCGCATTTTTTAAAGTCAGTTTGTTTTGAAAGTGGACAAGTCGCATCCAAAGTAACTTTATTGATATATACATTCTCATCAAACCACGGCACATACACAAGTCCTACAGGCGGTTTGTTTCTTCCGCGCATATCTACTCTTGCTTTTACTTTACCGCGACGAGATTCCACCCAAACCAAATCACCTTGATTTAAGCCTAATTTCTCTCCATCTTTCTCACTCATATAGCAAAGTGCTTCAGGCACAGCGCGATAAAGCTCAGGCACACGCATAGTCATAGTTCCACTATGCCAATGCTCTAAAACCCTTCCTGTTGCAAGCCAGAATGGATACTCTTTACTTGGTCTTTCAGGTGCTTTCATAAATGGCCTAAAGAAAATTTTAGCCTTATTTTTAATACTGTGCTCTTTTTCATCTTTAGGAGCTATTAAATCCCCATTTGTAAGCATTTTGTTAAAATCACCATAAAAAGCAAAATCTGAATTTGGAGCCGCTTTTTTAGCATAATAATCAAATTTAGTATTAAATCTCCACTGTGTTTCCTTGCCATTAACCACAGGCCATCTTAAACCCCTTACTTTATGATAGGTATCAAAATCCGCTAAATCATGTCCGTGCCCTAAGCCAAATTTACGATATTCTTCCCAAAGATATTTTTGAACGAAAAAGCCATAGCCTGTAAATTCTTTTCCATCACTGCCTTGAATTTTTCTCTCATCACCTTTAACATCGGTATTATCAAAGCCTTTTGCGATGGCATCGTTTGGATTAAAGCTTTTTGCTTCTTTATTGGCAAATAGCACATCAAAAAGTGTATCATCTTCGCTATAACCCATAGCTTTTGCCTCTTCTAAAACGCTTGGCAAGGTAAGCTTATTATCCACTTTTTGCTCTTTCCAAACTTCTTTAAGCTTAAAGCGTTTTGCAAATTCTAAAATTTGCCAAGTATCACTCATGGCAGCACCTACAGGTAAGACTTGTTGTTTCCAATGTTGAGTTCTTCTTTCAGCATTACCATAAGCACCCCATTTTTCATAAATCATAGCGCTTGGTAAAATAAGATCAGCTACTTTTGCTGAAATTCCAGGATAACAATCACTTACAACAATAAAATTATCCATTTCTCTTGCTGCTGCAATCCAGTGATTTGCATTTGCAGTGTTTTGCCATGGATTATTCACTTGCACCCATGCAAATTTAATTTTTCCATCTTCTAAATCTCTCATGATATTAAGATAAGGAGAACCTGGTTTTGGGTTGATAGTCTTTGCAGGAACTTTCCAAATTTTTTCAGAAATTTCTCTGTGTTTTGGATTGGCTACAACCATATCTGCAGGCAAACGATGTGAGAAAGTTCCTACTTCCCTAGCTGTTCCACAGGCACTTGGCTGTCCTGTTAAAGAAAAGGCTCCACTACCTGGTTTAGCTTGCTTTCCTAGCAAAAAATGTACCATATAAGCTTGTTCATTTACCCAAGAACCTCTTGTGTGTTGATTAAAGCCCATAGTCCAAAAACTTACGACTTTGCGATTTTTCTCTATGTAAAGATTAGCTAATTCTTGAAGTTTTTTCTTAAAATCTTCCAAAGACTCATTATCATCACCTTTGGCTACTCTTGCAGTGTATTCTAAAGTATAAGGGGCTAAACCTTTTTTAAATTCGTCAAAAGAAATTTCCCAGTTTTTATCAGCCACACCTTGATGTTTCATTTCAAATTTATCACCCGCTTTAACGCCAAGATAAGATAAAGAAGTAGCCTCTTCATCGTCTAAAGTGATTACATTTTCTTTTTCAACCGTATCTTTTTCACTTTCTTTAAATTTTGGATGATTTGGATTATTTCTCATACCATAACCAATATCAGCATAACCAGTTGCAAATACGCAGTGATCTTTGATAAATTTCATATCCATAGCCTCTGGATGATTATAAACAATCTCTCTTGCTATGTAATTCCAAATAGCCAAATCTGTATTTGGTTTAAAAATAATTTCAATATCAGCAATATTTGAAGTACGGTTAGAAAAAGTGCTTAGATTAACAACTTTAACCTTATCAAGATTGCTTAGTTTTCTATCACTTACTCTTGACCAAAGGATTGGGTGCATTTCAGCCATATTAGCTCCCCAAGTGATAATAGTATCTGTAAGCTCTATATCATCATAACAGCCTGATGGCTCATCTACACCAAAAGTTTGCATAAAACCAACCACTGCAGAGGCCATACAATGTCTTGCATTTGGATCGATATTATTTGTTCTAAAACCCGCTTTTGCAAGCTTTAAAGCAGCATAACCTTCTTGGATAGTGTATTGCCCACTACCAAAAATCCCTATACCTGTAACGCCGAGTTCATTGTAGGCTTTTTTAAATTGTTTTTCCATTTCATCAAAGGCTCTTTGCCAAGAAACTTGTTGAAATTTGCCTTTTTTATCAAATTCGCCTTTTTCATTCATGCGAAGCAAAGGCATAACAAGACGATCTTCACCATACATGATCTTAGCATTAAAATAACCTTTGATACAATTAAGTCCGCGATTTACGGGTGCTGCAGGATCACCTTTTGTTGCTACGATTTTGCCATCTTTTCTAGCTATCATAATTCCACAGCCAGTTCCACAAAATCTACAAACAGCTTTATCCCATTTCCAATCTTCTTCTTGCGCGCCAAGCATAGAGCTTGGAACACTAAGCCCTGCAACACTAGCAGCACTTGCAATAGCGGTATTTTTAATAAAATCCCTTCTATTCATCCTTATTCCTCCAAAATAAAAAAATCATCTTATTATAAAAAATGAAGTATAAAAATCTCTTGAAATTTTAATAAAAATAATAATTTTAAAGCTCTATTTTATAGGAGTTTTATTGTCCTTTTTATATTATTCTTACACAAAATAAATATTAAAAATAATCAACTTAACAATTAAAATATAATCAACTTAAAATAATAAAAAATGAAGATATAAAAATTAAGCCCTAAGAATGGGCTTAATCAAAAATTAATGGCAACCACAACCACCGCAGCAGCTAGAACCACCAAAAAATGCATCAAGTTTTGCAATATCTGGCATTTCTGTGATTTCATTTACAAGTTCTTTATATGCCACTTTACCCTCTTTAATCACAAATACGGCACGAGCTAAAAGCCCTTCTAAAGCACCTTCATTTATCAAAACACCATATTTTTCACCAAATTCTTTTGCCACAAAATCACTTGCAACACTTAAATTTTCAATACCTTCTGTACTGCAAAATCTTCCCATAGCAAAAGGTAAGTCCATACTTACTACAATCACTTCAGCACCATTGTAACTGGCTACTTTTTTATTAAATTCTCTAGCCTCTGTAGCACAAACTGGTGTATCTAAGCTTGGAACACTTAAAATGATTTGAGTTTTACCCGCTGCACCGATTTCAATCACGCTTAAATCTTTAGCTTTAAGATTTACCTTAGGAGCATCTGCTCCAACTTCTACTGAATTTCCTTTAAGTTTTACAGGATTTCCTTTAAAATTTACTGTACTCATTTAATTTCCTTTTTTGATATTTTAAACATTATTGCAATTAATGTTTTAGGAGTGATTATATCCTATAAATATTAATTATTTTTTAATTTCACTCAAAATTATTTTACTTCTTTCCAAGTATATTTTTTCCACACTTTTTGAGCTTCCTTACTCTTAATAAAATCTACAAATTCTAAAGCTTTTTTATTTTCTAAACCTTTTTTTGTAGGAGCAATTTCAGCTGCACGATAAATCACTGCATTTTTATCTTTGATAAATAAAGCTTTATCATCGCCTAAAGCCTTTGCCCAATGAGACCAAATGATTAAAGCATCAATATTTGGATTGTTATTCCACTCATCTACAGCAGCTTTGGAATTTTTAGCATAAATTTTTATATTTTTACGTAATTTTACCAAATTTTCTCTTTTTGCACTTTTTAAAGCCATATCTTCATAAAGTCCAACTTGTCCTGCGCCATCAACCACCATAACATTTATGTCATCTTTTAAAATGTCTTCAAAATTTTTAATATTTTTTGGATTATTTGGACGCACGATAATACCTGATGGACGCACATTTAAAACGCTTAAATTTTCCAAACTTAAACTTGGAATTTTTTTAGCAAAATCATCCATCATTGAAGTATTGCCTGAAAAAATCAAATCTGCATTTTCTTTTGCTTTGTCTATCCAAGCTGGAGTTGGACCTGCGGTTACAATCACCTTTTCTTTTGTTTTTTCTTCAAATTTTAAAGCAAGCTCTTTTAGCACAGGAGCGGGACCACCTGGACCATAAACTAAAATTTCAGCATTTAAAAAACTTGCTGCTGCTAAACTTAAAATTAATATTTTTTTCATAAAATAAACCTTTCTTTATAATAATATAAAGGAAATTTTATCAATCTATAGTTAACTCTCCCTTGCAAAGCCCTGCTTCTATAAGAAAACGAGAAGGGGCGAAAGAAGTTTTTTTATTTTTATCATATTTAGCATAGCTTAAATAAAGTATATTTTTTGCCCTAGTTACTGCAACATAAAAAAGCCTTCTTTCTTCTTCTAAGCTTCCACCCATTCCCATAAGCTTTTGATTAGGAAAGCGACCTTGTGCAAGATCAATCACAAAAACAAGATCAAATTCCAAGCCCTTACTTGCATGCACACTAAGCAAATTAACTCCTTTGCCACTACTCATTTCGCTTGCACCTAAAGTTAGAAAATTATAATACTTATAAATATCGCTATAATTTTTTGTAAGCTCTTTTAAGACATTGAATTTTGTTTCTATTTTTTCTAAATTTTCACTCTTTCTTAATAAATCCACCTGTCCTGCTTTATTTGTTGCTCTTTTGGTTGCAAGTTCTTCACAAATTTCTCTATAAAAAGAATTTTCACAAATTAAATTTACCAAAGTCAAAGAATGTTTTATTTCCATAGCTTTTTTTAAAAAAAGATAAATTTTTTCTAAATTTCTAGCACATAAATCATTGATTTTTGAAAGTTTTAAAATAGGATGTGCATCAAATTCACTCTCAAATTTAAAACGAGTTTCGCTGGCTAATTCTTCTAAATCCGCAAAAAGCCCAAGTTGATAATTTCTTTTTTGATGATTTTGCAAATTTACATTTTTATCAGGATCTAAAAAACCTTTTATTAAATTTCCATGCCCTAATTTTAAAAGTGCGTCAAAAATTTCTTTTGCTAAAACTCCACCCACACCTTTGGTGTATTGAACCAAATGAATAAAAGCCATAATATCCTTAGGATTTACCACAAGAGCAAGCATAGAGCTAAAAGCTTTAACTTCTAAACTTTCAAAAAAACTTCCACTTCCCTTTCTCACACTTGCAATGCCCTGCTCCCTTAAAGCTACTTCAACCCCATCAGCACTTGAGTTGTTGCGAAAAATCACGGCAATTTCTTCCAAACTTACTCCGCTTGTAAGTATCATTTTGGCTATATTTTGATACTGATCAAATAATTCTTCAAAAGTAAGCAAAGATGGGGCTTTAAATTCATCATTTCTTGTAACAATAAGTTCTTTTGGGTATAATCTTTCGTTATTTAAAATCACTTTATTAGCCAAAGCTAAAATACTTCTTGATGAACGGTAGTTTTTATTTAAAGAAAAAATTTTTGCATCTTTAAAACGATCTTTAAACCCACCTATGATATTAATATCCGCTCCATTAAAAGCATAAATACTTTGATCATAATCCCCTACGCAAAACAAACTTTTACTATGAAAAGCCTCTATTAAGGAACTTTGCAAAGTATTTGTGTCTTGATATTCATCTACTAAAATTTCATCAAATTCATATTTTTCTTCTTTTAAAAGATCTTTTAGATTGATAAGCAAGTCATTAAAATCTACATAATTAAAACGCTTTTTTTCATTATCATATTCTTTTAAAATATCTTCATAAATTTCAGCATAAATACTTTGATCTTCGTAGTTTTGGCAAAACCAAGTATAAAAATCTTGATTGTGCGCTTTGTTTTGAAACAAAGAATAAAGATCATATAAATAACTTGATTGATAAGGTTTTATATCACTTAAATGCCTAAAAGTTCTTTTTTCATAGACACTTTTAAGTAGAGTTTTTAACTCGCTTGCTTGCTTTAAGGCTATATTTTTATCCGCATTTCTAAGTAAGGTATAAGCCGTACTATGAAAAGTTCCTGCAAGTATTTTACTGGTAATATTTTTATCAAAAAATTTCCCTAAACGCCCTATCATTTCTTTACTGGCTTTATTTGTGAAAGTCAAAAGCATAATTTTTTGAGGTGCCACTCCCTTGCTTAAAAGATAAGAAATTCTTGCAACAATAGTAGAAGTTTTTCCCGTCCCTGCACTTGCAATAACAAGATTGTGTCCAAAATCAGCAGTAGCAGCAAGATATTGTTCATTATTTAATTTTGAAAGTGGCATTATTTTCCTTATAAAAGTTAAAATTATAAAAAAAAATTACTTAAAAATATAAAAATTTAAAATTACTTTATATTAGATTATAGTACAATGCTAAAATTATTTAACTTTCTATTTTTAAGGGATAGCAAATGAATTTGAAAATTTTTTCTATTATTGTTGGCATATTAATTGCTGTTATTGTGATATTAGGTGGAACATATTATTATCTTTTTGAATATTCAAAACCAAAGAATTACACCTTAAATACCAACACTTACACCGAACAAAAATCATATACCAATAACTACGATAATTCCTATTCACCCTCGATCCAAACCAACAATAGTTCATCAGATATAAATATTAATAACAATACCATCCAAAAGCAAGAAACAAACCTATTAGATGAAAATCAAAGCTTAAATAACAATACATTTAATACATCAATAAGCGAAAACAATCAAAGCTTAAATAATAACACCAATACAAGTAATAATATTAATACAAATGAAAATAAGCAAATTTTAGATACGGATAAAGAAAAATTAAAACAAGAAAATAAACAAGCCAAAATAGAAGCTCTTAAAAAAGAAATCAGCAAACAACAAAAGATCTTAGAAAGAGAAAGAGCTGTAAAAAAAGAACTTCAATCAAACAAATCAAACAAAAATAAATATCTAAATACCGCTAGAGAGTATCTAAGCATAGGAAAAAACAGTCGTTTAGAACCTGAGCTTAGCACAGAAAATATGAAAGTTTACATTTTAGATGGAAAATTTTTAAGCCAATACAGAATCAATCTGTTAAAAGATATGCTAAGCGTTATACAAGATAATGCAAAAGATTATTATCTAAGTATTTTTGTTAAAATGCTACCAAAAGGGGAAATGAAATTAACTATCTATAACAAAGAAATTATCTTTTCAGATATGAAAAAAGCTTATAAATATATTAGTTTAGATAGATTAAGCCCATATTTAAACAATCCAAAAGAATTAAATGAACATGTAGCACGTGAAGAAATTTTAGAAAGACTTAAACTTCAAATTAAAAAAGACGGCAAAGGAAGTGATTTTTCTAAACATATCAAAAGTTTGAAAACTGGACTTAATACAGCACAATATTTCTTCCCGTTTTGTGAAATTATAGAAATTAGCTCTATTAAATAAGCTAAAACAATAAAGGCAAATAATGTATGATAAAAATTTAGAAAAAGAGTATTATCAAATTTGCGAAGAACGCGGATATTTTGAAATCGATGGCAATAAAACCATACAAGAAAAAGATAAAAATTTCTGCATTATGATGCCTCCTCCTAATGTCACTGGAGTTTTACACATAGGACATGCTTTAACTTTTACTCTACAAGATATTATGACGCGTTATAAAAGAATGGATGGCTATAAGGTTCTTTATCAACCAGGGCTTGATCACGCAGGTATTGCCACTCAAAATGTTGTAGAAAAACAACTCCTTGCTCAAGGCATTAAAAAAGAAGAACTAGGTAGAGAGGAATTTATAGAAAAAGTCTGGGAGTGGAAAGAGCAAAGCGGTGGAAAAATTTTAGACCAAATGAGAACACTAGGCATCACTCCTGCATGGAGTCGCTTGCGTTTTACTATGGATGAAGGTTTGGTTAATGCCGTAAAAAAAGCCTTTGTAGAACTTTATGATAAAAGACTTATTGTACGTGGAAACTACATGATAAATTGGTGTACTCATGATGGCGCTTTAAGTGATATAGAAGTTGAATACAAAGAAAACAAAGGAAAACTTTATCATATTAAATACTTTTTAAAAGATAGCGATGAATTTTTAGTAGTAGCCACAACGCGTCCTGAAACTTTTTTTGGCGATACTGCAGTTATGGTGCATCCTGATGATGAACGCTATGCTAAATTTGTGGACAAAGAAGTGATTTTGCCTATAAGCAAAAAAGCCATTAAAATCATAGCCGATGAACATGTAGAAAAAGAATTTGGAACAGGAGTTGTAAAAGTTACTCCCGCTCATGACATGAACGATTATGAAGTAGGACTTAGACATAATTTAGATTTTATAAGTGTTTTTGATGAAAAAGGAATTTTAAACGAGCATTGTTTAGAGTTTCAAGGTTTAGAACGCTTAGAAGCAAGAGAAAAAATCGTAGCCAAACTTGAAAGTCTTGGTTTTATAGAAAAAATAGAAGAGTATAACAATCAAATAGGATATTGTTATCGTTGCAACAATATAGTTGAACCTTATATCTCCAAACAATGGTTTGTAAAAAAAGAAATCGCCCAAGAAAGTATAGAAAAAGTTGCGCTTGGAGAAAGTAAATTTTACCCAAATCACTGGATAAATAGCTTTAATGCTTGGATGAAAGATTTAAGAGATTGGTGTATTTCAAGACAACTTTGGTGGGGGCATCAAATTCCTGTGTATTATTGCGAATGCTCTCATGAATGGGCAAGCCAACATACGCCTAAAACTTGTCCAAAATGTCAAAGTCAAAATTTCAAACAAGATGAAGATGTGCTTGATACTTGGTTTTCTTCAGGACTTTGGGCTATGAGTACTCTAGGCTGGGGAAATGAAAATTGGGGTAAAGATAAAATTTGGTCTGAAAAGGATTTAAAAGATTTTTATCCCAATTCTTTACTCATTACAGGTTTTGATATTTTATTTTTCTGGGTGGCTAGAATGATGTTTCAAAGCACCAATGTCTTACATCAACTTCCTTTTAAAGATATTTATTTACATGCTCTTGTGAAAGATGAGCAAGGTAGAAAAATGAGTAAAAGCCTTGGAAATGTTATCGACCCAAATGAAAGCATTAAAGAATATAGTGCTGATATTTTACGCTTTACTTTAGCACTTCTTGCTATACAAGGACGCGATATTAAACTTAGCAATGATAAACTTTTACAAGTTAGAAATTTTACAAATAAAATTTATAATGCTAAAAATTATCTGCTTTTAAATGAAAGTAAATTTGAAGATTTGGAAAATATCACACTTCATTCAGAATTAGCAAAATATATTTATGCCAAATTTCAAACTTGTGTTAAGGATGTAAGAGAAAATTTAGACAATTATCGCTTTAATGATGCGGCTAATACTCTATATAAATTCTTTTGGGATGATTTTTGCGATTGGGGTATAGAGCTTAGCAAAGCCGAAAAATCAAGCGTTAAAGAACTTGGTAGTATTTTCAAAGAAGCTTTAAAACTTTTAAATCCTTTCATGCCTTTTATCAGCGAGTATTTATACCACAAACTAAGCGATACAGAACTTAAAACAAGCCCTTCTATTATGATAAGCAAATATCCAAAATTTAAAGAACAAGATAAAAATATAGAAAAAATCTTTTCTTTGCTCATAGAAAGCATAGTTAGTATCCGCCGTGCTAAAAGTTTAATCGATCTTGGAAATTCTAAAATAGAAAAAGCTTATATCAAATTTAACGATAAAAAAATCAAAGATGAAATCAAAGCTTATATGAATTTTATCATAATGCTCGCAAAGTGCGAGCAAATAGAATTTAGTGAAGAAAAATTACCAAAGGCAATATGTGATGTTAGCGAGAATTTAGAAATTTTTATTACGCTTGAAAATGTTGATTTAAGTGGTATTTTAACAAGACTTGAAAATCAAAAAAATAAGCTTGAAAAAGAAAGTTTCAAGCTTAACTCCATGCTTTCAAATGAAAAATTCATCGCTAACGCACCTAAAGAGGTGGTGGAGCAAAATAAAGAAGCTCTAGAAAATTTAAAAATTCAACTTGAAAAAATATCAGTTGAACTTCAAAATCTAAGAGGTTAAAAATTTGATAAAAATAAAAAATTTAAAAAAATATTATGGCAAGGAACTCGTGATAAACGATGTTTCTTTGGAGATTAAAAAGGGTGAAATTTACGCCATAGTAGGTCATAGTGGAGCTGGAAAATCCACTCTTTTAAGATGTATTAATGGACTTGAGAATTATCAAGAAGGAAGTTTAAAAGTCTTTGATCAAGAAATTAAAGATTTAAGTCAAAAAAAATCAAAAGAGTTAAGAATGCTTAGAAAAGATATAGGGATGATTTTTCAAAATTTTGCCCTAATGGAGCGCAAAAATGTATTTGAAAATGTTGCTATGCCTTTAAGAACACACTATACTCAGTGTAAATTTCATGCCAAGCTTTTTAATAAAGAATACATGAGCGAAAAAGAAATTGCCCAAAAAGTCAATTCCTTACTTGAAATCGTAGGGCTTGATCATAAAAACAAATCCTACCCAAGAGAACTGAGCGGAGGGCAAAAACAACGTGTTGCTATTGCTAGAGCCTTAGCTTTAAACCCAAAAATTTTACTTAGTGACGAAGCTACTTCGGCTCTTGATCCAAACACTACAAAAAATATTTTAGAGCTTATATCTAAAATCAATGCTGAATTTGGGATTACTGTTGTTTTAGTAACTCACGAAATGGATGTGGTAAAAGACATAGCTCAAAAAGCTTTATTACTTGAACATGGACAAATCATAGGAAGTGGAGCAATTGATGAGCTTTTTTTAAGGCCTAATGCCAAAATGAAAGAATTTTTAGGAGAAAGCGACTTCTTGCCTGAGCACGGACTTAATATCAAACTTTACTTTCCAAAAGAAGTTGCCCAAAATAGCGTCATCACTCATATGGCAAGAACTCTAAATATAGACTTTAACATAGTTTGGGGTAAAATAGAAAAACTGAATGGAAAAGCCTTGGGAAATTTAGTTATAAATATAAATGAAAAGGATAAAGACAAGGTTCTTGATTACATAGAAAAAAGTGGAGTATTATGGGAGGTGGCATCATGAATGAAGAAAACATCTCTATTGTCAGTGCTTTTTTTAGTAGAATTTCTCAATTTTTTAATGAATTTTCTTGGCAGGATATTAAAGAAGTGAGTTTAAGTTCTATCACGAGTTTCAATGAAAATTATGAAAACATTTTAAAACCTGCACTTAATGAAACAATTTATATGAGTTTAATGGCTGTACTATTTGGATTTTTATTGGCTATCATTCCTGGAATTTTACTTGCTATTTGGGATAAAAATGGAATTAAAGAAAATAAAATCGCTTATAGTATTTTAGATTTTATTACCAATATATTACGCGCCTTTCCATTTTTAATTCTTATAGTTGTTCTTTTACCACTTTCTAAAATCATAGTAGGCACAAGCATAGGTACAAATGCTGCCATAGTTCCTTTAGCTATCGGAATAGCTCCTTATTTGGCAAAGATGCTTGAAAGCGCTTTTAAAGAAATAGACAAAGGAATTATAGAAGCAGCAAAAAGTTATGGTGCTAGCAATATTCAAATTATCTTCAAGGTTATCTTTAGTGAAGCCCTTCCTGCTATAATTAGCGGAATTACCCTAACTTTGATCTTTACCATTGGTTTTTCTGCTCTTGCTGGAACTGTCGGTGGTGGAGGATTAGGAGATGTAGCTATTCGCTATGGTTATGAAAGATTTAACAAAGAAGTTATGATTCAAACTGTAGTTATTTTACTTATATTAGTTCAATTAGTTCAAATTCTAGGTAATTTATTTTATACTTGGGCTAAAAATAGTAAAACTACATATATCATTGCCACTCTATTGATTTTACTTGGAGTTAGTATAGTTATCAATATAAACAATGATGAAAATTTCTTTTGGCAAGTAATTGTTTTTATCTTATTTTTAGGAAGTTTGCTTTATAAAGGTTTCAAAAAATAAGGAGATTATATCTCCTTTTAAGATAAATATAAGTTTTTTTAAGTAAAATTTAAAAAAAATTAAAGGAATTAAAATGATGTATCAGATGCGTTAATCTGACTATCAACAAGTTTTTATATGCTTCTTCCTGATAGTCAGAGTGAATTTATTAAGATTAAAGCAAGCACAAAATGACTAAAAAGGAAAAAAATGAAAATCAAATCTTTATTTATAGCAAGTATTTTAACATTAAGTCTTAATGCAAATGCATTAGAAACCATCACAGTTGCAGCAACTCCCGTCCCTCATGCTGAAATCCTAGAACAAGTAAAACCTGATTTAGAAAAACAAGGCTATAAACTTGAAATCAAAGAATTTACGGATTATGTTTTGCCTAATCTAGCTGTTGATAACGGAGAAGCCGATGCAAATTTTTTCCAACATACTCCTTATTTGGAAGAATTTAATAAAAACAAAGGCACCAAACTTATCAAAGTAGCTGCCATACACATAGAACCTATGGCTGTTTACTCCAAAAAATACAAAAGTCTAGATGATATTAAAGAAGGGGTTAAAATCGCCATTCCAAATGATCCAACCAATGAAAGTAGAGCTTTAGATATTATTGCAAAAAAAGGTTTGGTAAAATTTAAAGATAAGGCTTTAAAAACACCTCTTGATTTTATAGACAATCCTAAAAAAATTAAATTTGTAGAATTAAAGCCCGCACAACTTCCAAGAGCTTTGAATGATGTTGATTTTGCTGTAATTAATTCCAACTACGCTCTCTCTGCAAATCTAAATCCTGCAAAAGATAGCGTATTTATCGAAGATAAAGAAAGCCCGTATGCAAACATTCTTGTTGTAAGAGTGGGACATGAAAACGATCCAAAAATCAAAGCCTTAATCCAAGCTCTACAAAGTGATAAAATCAAACAATTTATCATAGAAAAATACAACGGATCTGTTTTACCTGCTTTTTAATTTTGTCCCTTACCTAGGGACTTTTTTCTTAAGTACAAAGGAGTTTTTATGAATTTATTTAAAATTATTATACTCGCTTGCATTCTAAATTTATCTAGCCTATTTGCACAAAACATTACTATAGGAGCCACTCCAAATCCTTTTGGTAGCTTACTAGAACTAATGAAAGATGATTTTAAAAACAAAGGGTATGAGCTTAAAATAGTAGAATTTTCAGACTATATTTTGCCCAATCGTGCATTAGAGGAAAAAGAACTTGATGCAAATTTATATCAACACAAACCTTTTTTAGAAGAATACAACCTAAAAAAAGGTTCAAATTTAATTGCAACAACGCCTGTACTTATAGCTCCAGTAGGAGTTTATAGTAAAAAAATCAAAAATTTAGAAAATCTTAAAGAAGGTGCTAGAGTTGCTATACCTAATGATGCGACCAATGAAAGCAGAGCTTTAGAGCTTTTAGAGAAAGCAAAATTAATAGAGCTTAACAAAAATACTCTAAAAACCCCATTGGACATAAACAAAAATCCAAAAAAACTTAAATTTATAGAACTTAAAGCCGCACAACTTCCAAGAGCTTTAGATGATGTTGATATTGCTATAATTAATTCTAATTTCGCACTTGGAGCTGGTCTTAATCCAAGTAAAGATACTATTTTTAGGGAAGATAAAAATAGCCCTTATGTAAATTATGTTGTGGTACGCTCAGAAGGTAAAAATAGCGAAAAAACCAAAGTAATTGATGAAATTTTAAGAAGCGATAAATTTAAAGCCATCATTAATGAACATTATAAAGATATATTAATCCCAGCTTTTTAGGAGTATAATATGAATATTAAAAAAATATTTTTAAGTGTTTTATTTACAATTAGCCTTAGTTTTGGGGCAGATAAAACCATAATCATAGGTGCAACACCAACGCCTTATGCTGAAATTTTAAATTTCTCTAAACCCTTATTTCAAGAAAAAGGTTGGAAGTTAATAGTTAAGGAATTTAATGACTATAATATACCTAACATCGCTTTAAATGAAAAAGATTTAGATGCAAATTTATATCAGCATAAACCTTTTTTAGATGATTTTAATACCCACAAAGGAACAAAATTAAGTTCTTTAGGTGCTATTGTTTTAGTTCCTATGGCTATATATTCTAACTCCATAAAAGATATAAAAGACATTCCTAATGGTGCTAAAATCGCTATACCTAATGATGCTACCAATGAAAGCAGAGCTCTTGATTTACTAGCTAAAGCAAATTTAATAGAGTTTAAAAGTCAAAGCACCCTTAAAACCCCTATTGACATAAGTAAAAATCCAAAAAAACTTAAATTTATAGAGCTTAAAGCCGCACAACTTCCAAGAGCCCTAAATGATACTGATTTGGCTATTGTTACCACAAACTATGCTCTTGGAGCAGGCTTAAACCCTTTAAAAGATGGTATTTTTATGGAAGATAAAGATAGTTTATATGCTATTGTTTTAGCTACAAGAAAAGGTGAAGAAACAAGTCAAAAAAGTCTTGTTATTAAAGAAATTTTAACAAGCGATAAAATTAAAAATTTTATCATAGAAAAATACAAAGGCTCTGTTATCCCTACTTTTTAACTCTATACAAAGCCTTCTAAAGGCTTTGTTAAACTTATAAAAGCTAAAATACTATTTATTGCATTATAATTCTTAGGATAAAAATGAAAATTATTTTTTTAACTTTTTTTATTGTGATAAATTATATCCAAGCAGCTAGTTTAGAAGAAATCAAAACAGCACTAGCTAAAGAATTTAGAAATAATTTTCCTAAAATTATAATTTCTCAAATTGATTTAAAAATAACATCATTGCCTAAAGATTTTGATCAATATGAATTTCTAAGAATCGCTAATGGGCGTTTTAATCAAGCACAAGGCTTTTTAAGGGCTGAATTTAAAACTCCGCAAAATATACAAAAAAATGTATTTTTTAGATATTTCATTCAAGCAAATTTAGAAGTTTTAAAAAGCGAACGCGCTATAAAAAGAGGAGATAAACTTGGAGCTTTTGACTATAAAAGCGTATTGATTGATTTTGATAAAGTTCCTTTAAATGCCTTAACCTTAGATGATGTAGATAATCTTGTAGCTAAAAGCAATATTAACAAAAACGCCATTTTAAGAGCAAATATGTTTAAAACCACAGCTTTAATACGCCGAAATGATCCTATAATCGGGGTTTTAAGCGAAGCAAATGTTGATGTTTTAATCGAACTTGTGGCTTTGCAAAGTGCAAATATGGGCGAAAGGATTCGTGCAAAAAACAAAGAAGGTAAAGTTATGCAAGGTATCGTAGTGGGTAAAAATAGGATGATTATACAATGAAAGTTTTATTGGGAATTTCTGGTTCAAGCAGTGTCAATTTAGGCTTAAAATTATTAAAAAATTTAGAAAATCAATGCGAACTTTATTGTATTTTAACCCAAGGTGCAAAACTTAACTTCAAAACTGAAAATCAAGCAAATTTAGAAGAAATTTGTCAAGAAAATTTTAAATACACTCATTTTTTAGATGATAAAAATTTAAGTCTAAGTGTAGCAAGTGGATCTTTTGGAATAGAAAAAACCATCATTGCTCCTTGTTCAATTTCAAGTTTAGCAAAAATTCACGCTGGTTTTGCAGACACTCTTTTAATGCGTGCTGCAGCAGTAGCCCTAAAAGAAAGAAAAAAACTCATCTTAGGGGTACGTGAAATGCCTTTTTCTACTTTAAATTTAGAACATATGTTAAAACTTAGCCAAATGGGAGTTATCATCGCCCCTCCTATTATCGCAAGCTATTCTAAAGCAAACAATCTAGAGCAAATGGAAAATTTTATCGCAGGTAAATGGTTAGATCTTTTAGAAATAAAACACAATTTATATGAAAAATGGCAAAATTTTTAGTTTAAATTTGTTATATTTTTAAAAAAAATTGGAGCAAAAATGACTTGTTTATATCCTGGGACTTTTGATCCTATTACCAACGGGCATTTAGATGTTATAAAACGGGCTTTAAAAATTTTTGATGAAGTCATCGTTGCCATAGCAAAAAGTGAACATAAAAAACCTTGCTATGATTTAGAAAAACGCAAAGAACTAGCCCTGCTCGCAACACAAAATTTAAAAAATGTTAAAATCATTGCTTTTGATAATTTACTTGTAGATTTAGCCAAAGAATTAAAAGTTAATACTATAATCCGTGGACTTAGAGCAGTGAGTGATTTTGAATACGAATTGCAAATTGGCTATGCAAATCACGCACTTTGGGAAGATATGGAAACCATTTATCTTATGCCAAGTCTAAAACATGCTTTTATTTCAAGTTCTATTGTGCGTTCTATAGTAGCACATGGGGGTGATGTAAGTTCTCTTGTTCCAAAAGAAATTCTACCTTTTTTAAAGGATCAATCTTGTATGTAGTTTTTGAAGGTATTGACTGCGTAGGAAAAAGTACGCAAATTTCACTTTTAAAAGAAATTTATAAAGACGCCATTTTCACACTCGAACCTGGCGGAACAGAACTTGGAAAACATTTAAGAGAAATTTTACTTAATAAAACTCATCCTATTAACAAAAGAGCTGAACTCTTGCTTTTTTTAGCTGATCGTGCTCAACATTTTGAAGAAATCTTAAAAACCAATCAAAACAAACTCATTATTAGCGATAGAAGTTTTATTTCAGGCATGGCTTATGCCAAAGATTTTGAAAACGATTTGCTTTTTGCTTTAAATAGTTTTGCTTTAGAAAATTTTTTTCCACAAAAAATTATCTTTTTAAAAGGAGATGCAAACCTTATCCAAGAACGCCTCAGTCAAAAAGAACTAGATAGTATAGAAAAACGTGGCATTGAGTATTTTTTAAGCGTGCAAGATAAACTCGAAAAAGTGCTTCATTTTTTAAAAGAAAAAATTTCTGTAGAAATTTTAACACTTGACGCAAAAGAAAGTAAAGAAAAATTACACCAACAAATAAAGGAATTTTTACAATGATTAACGCTTTAAAAGGAATGAAAGATTTATTAGATAAAGATGCATATTATTATGAAAAAGTGATTAAAATCTGCGAAGAAGTAGCTAAAAACTATGGCTTTACTTTTATCAATACACCGCATTTAGAACTTTGCACCCTTTTTAAAAGAAGCGTAGGAGAAAGTTCTGATATAGTAGGTAAAGAAATGTATGAATTTATCGATAAAGGCGAAAATCATGTTTGCATGCGTCCTGAAGGAACTGCTGGGGTGGTGCGTGCCTATATAGAAAAAAAACTCGATAAAAACACTAGTGTGAAAAGATGGTTTTATTATGGTTCTATGTTTCGTTATGAAAGACCTCAAAAGGGTCGCTTAAGAGAATTTCATCAATTTGGAGTTGAAAGCCTTGGCATACCTAATGTTTATGAAGATGCAAGCATTATTTTAATGCTAGTAGAAATTTTCTCACGCCTTGGTATTGATTTTAAACTTCAACTCAATTCTTTAGGCTGCTCACAATGCTTGCCAAAATACCGCGATAGGCTCGTTGAATTCTTAGATTCCAAAGAAGGTTTTTGTGAAGATTGTTTGCGTAGAAAAAATTTAAATCCTATTCGTGTCTTAGATTGTAAAAATGAGCATTGTCAAAATTTGCTTGAAAATGCTCCGCTTTTGATCAATAATTTATGCACCTCTTGCCAAAAAGACTTTGAAACACTGCAACAAATTTTAAAGGATAATGGAGTTAAATTTGAGTTAGATTCAAAACTTGTGAGGGGTTTGGATTATTATTCTAAAACGGCTTTTGAATTTATAAGCGATGAAATAGGAGCAAAGGCTGCTATCGCAGGTGGAGGACGCTACGATAGACTTATAGAGTATTTAGGTGGAAAAAGTGGCTATGGTATAGGTTTTGCCATGGGTATAGAAAGAATTATAACTATTTTAGAACAAAAAGAAGAAAAGATTCAAAGAGAAGGAATTTATCTTTGTGCTATGGATGAAATTTATATCCAAAAACTTTTGCATATCGCTACAAATTTAAGAAAAGAATATAAAGTACTTTTAAGCTATGAAGCAAGAAAACTAGCCAAACATCTTGAAAACGCGGATAAAAATAATACTGAAATTTTTCTTTGCATGGGAGAAAATGAAGCACAAAATGAAAGTTTGTTTTATAAAAATTTAGCAAAAAAAGAAGAAAAAATGATTAAAATTTCAGACTTAAAGAAGGTTTTATGATGGATTATGGTATTGATATTTGGGGAAATGAAAATTTCATTATCAAAAATGGTAAAGTTTGTATCAATTACGAGAAAAAACCTGCTATTATTGATATAGTTAAAGAATTAAGAGATGATGGATACAAGGGGCCTTTACTTTTAAGATTTCCTCATCTTATCCAAAAACAAATTGAAAATATTTACGGAAATTTCAATAAAGCAAGAAAGGAATTTGGCTATAAAGGAGGATTTAACGCTGTTTATCCTTTAAAGGTCAATCAATACCCTGGTTTTGTAAAAAATCTTGTAAAACTTGGAAAAGACTATAACTATGGACTTGAAGCAGGTTCTAAGGCAGAGCTTTTACTCGCTATGGCTTATAATAACGAAGGCGCACCTATTACCGTAAATGGCTTTAAAGATAGAGAACTTATCAACATAGGCTTTATTGCAGCTGAAATGGGACATAATATCACTTTAACCATAGAAGGACTTAATGAACTTGAAGCTATCATAGACATAGCTAAAGAACGCTTTAAACCTAAACCAAATATAGGCTTACGTGTACGTTTGCATTCTGCTGGAGTTGGAATTTGGGCAAAAAGCGGTGGGATTAATTCTAAATTTGGACTTACATCCACTGAACTCATAGAAGCGGTAAATTTACTCAAAGAAAACAAACTTTTAGAACAATTTACCATGATTCACTTTCATCTAGGCTCACAAATTACCGAAATTCACCCCTTGAAAAAAGCCTTAAATGAAGCAGGAAATATCTATACAGAACTTAGAAAAATGGGAGCTAAAAATCTAAAAGCTATTAATCTTGGTGGCGGTTTAGCTGTGGAATACTCACAATTTAAAAATGAAAAAAGTAGAAATTACACCCTAAGAGAATACGCTAACGATGTAGTTTTTATCCTAAAAAACATAGCCGAACAAAAAAAAGATTTAGAGCCTGATATTTTCATAGAAAGTGGACGTTTTGTAGCAGCTAATCACGCTGTTTTAATCGCTCCTGTATTAGAACTTTTTTCTCAAGAATACGCAGAAAACAAACTCATACTTAAAAAACAAAATCCAAAACTTATCGATGAGCTTTATGATCTTTATAAAAGTATAAAACCTTCCAATGCTTTAGAATACTTGCACGATAGCATAGATCATTTAGAGAGTATTTTAACTCTTTTTGATTTGGGCTATGTGGATTTACAAGATCGTTCCAATGCTGAAATTTTAACTCATTTGATTACAAAAAAAGCCATCTTGCTTTTAGGCGATAAGCAAAATCCTGCGGATTTACTTGCCATACAAGATGAAGTGCAAGAAAGGTATTTGGTAAATTTTTCGCTCTTTCAAAGCATGCCTGATTTTTGGGGTTTAGAACAGAATTTCCCCATCATGCCACTTGATCGCTTAGATGAAGAACCGACACGAAGTGCAAGTATTTGGGATATAACCTGCGATAGCGATGGAGAAATTTCATACTCTAAAGATAAACCTTTATTTTTGCACGATGTAGATGTAGAAAAAGAAAATTATTTTCTAGGGTTTTTTCTTGTAGGTGCCTATCAAGAAGTACTTGGAATGAAACACAATCTTTTTACTCATCCTACTGAAGCTATTATAAGCATCAATGAAAAAGGCTATGAAGTCGAGGGGATTATAGAAGCGCAATCCATACTTGATACCTTAGAAGATTTAGACTATGATATACACGCTATCATGGATATACTTAATGAACGCATAAGTAATTCTAAGCTTGTAAATGATAAGCAAAAAAAGCATATTTTAGGCGAACTTTATCTTTTCTTAAATGATAATGGTTATTTAAAAAGCATAGGAGTTTAGATGAATTTTTGGGGTATTATAAAAGAAGATTTTTCTCAGCCAAAGGCACAAGATCCAGCTTTTAATTCTTGTATAGAACTTTTTTTTAATTACCCTGGAGTATGGGCTGTAGTAAATTACCGCTTTGCACATTTTTTTTACATAAGAAATTTTAAACGCATTGCTAGAATGATTAGCGGAATTTCACAATTCTTAACTGGGGTAGATTTGCACCCTGGAGCAGAACTTGGAAGGCGTATTTTTATAGATCATGCCAATGGAGTGGTTATAGGTCAAACAGCAATTATAGAAGATGATGTTTTAATTTATCAAGGCGTTACTTTAGGTGGAACAAGCCTTGAAAAAGGTACTAAACGCCATCCAACCATAAAAAAAGGAGTGATCATAGGCTCAGGCGCAAAAGTACTTGGCAATATCATCATAGGAGAAAATGCCAAAATAGGCTCAAATGCTGTAGTGGTTAAAGATGTAGGTGCAAATTTAACTGCCGTTGGAATTCCTGCTTATATTATCGAAGAGCGTAAAAATAAAAACATTAGAGCTATAGATGCAAATTGCGATGACAAACTAGAAAAGTTAGAAAAGAAAATTTTAGAACTTGAAAATCTTATATTAAAACAACCTGAATCACAAAAATAATAATTTTTTATAATACATAAAATTATATGTATTATTATGCGTATTAATTTTTCCTAAAAAATTAATACAAATTTTCACATTTATTGAAATTTATAACTCATTTTTAAATTAAATTTATTGTAAAAATGCAATTTTCTGCTAAAATTAAACAAAAATTATTAAGGATTGAAAAATGCTTACAAAAAGATCTCAAGTTTTAGAAGAATCTATCACTTTAGCTATCACTGCACTTGCCAATGAACTTAAAGCCAAAGGCGAGGATATCATTAGTTTTTCAGCGGGTGAACCTGATTTTGACACACCACAAACCATCAAAAATGCCGCTATAAGTGCTATTGAAAAAGGATGTGGAAAATACACTGCTGTTGCAGGAATTCCTGAAGTATTAAAAGCTATTCAAACCAAATTTAAAAAAGATAATAATCTTGATTATGAAACAAATGAAATCATCACCAATGTAGGTGCAAAACACTCTCTTTTTGAATGTATAGAATGCTTAGTAGAAAAAGATGATGAAGTGATTATCCCTAGTCCTTACTGGGTAAGCTATCCTGAAATGGTAAAATTTGCAGGTGGAAAACCTGTATTTATAGAAGGCTTAGAAGAAAATGGCTTTAAAATTACCGCTGAACAACTAAAAAAAGCTATCACAGCTAAAACCAAGGTTTTAATGTTAAATTCTCCTTCAAATCCTGTAGGATCGATTTATTCTAAAGAAGAATTAACTCAAATTGCTAAAGTTTTAGAAGGAACTCAAATTACCGTTTTAAGTGATGAAATGTATGAAAAACTTCGCTATGATGGTTTTGATTTTGTAGCTTTTGCAAGTGTAAGCGAAGACGCTTTAAAACGTACTGTGACTATTAACGGACTTAGCAAATGTGGAGCTATGCCAGGATGGCGTTTTGGCTATATGGCAAGCAAAAATAAAGCCCTAATTTCAGCCGTTAAAAGACTTCAAGGACAAAGCACTTCAAATATTTGCTCCATTACTCAACATGCAGCCATTCCTGCTTTAAATGGGAAATGTGATAAAGATATAGAAAAAATGCGTCAAGCCTTTGAAAAACGCCGTAACTTAGCTTTAGATATGCTTAAACAAATCCCAAATATCAGTGTTTATAAACCAGAAGGTGCTTTTTATCTTTTTGTAAATATACAAAAAATAGAAAAAGATTCTATGAAATTTTGCCAAAAATTACTTGAACAAGAAAAAGTTGCCGTTGTTCCAGGCATAGGTTTTGGCACGGATGGATACTTTAGACTTTCTTATGCCACAAGCGATGAACTCATCGAAAAAGGTTTAGAAAGAATAGCAAATTTCATTAAAAACTATAAATAATTCTAGGTTAAAGCCTAGAATTATTTAGGCAAATTAAAACCTTATAAAATCAAAATAAAATCAAGGCTTTTTAAGCACAGCATTTACCCTTTGAATACTATCTGATTTATTTAAACTCAATCTTATTATAGAATTTTCCAATCCACCTAAAGAATGCGCTACATTTGCCTCTAGGCCTATCATATCTAAAACATTTAATTCAAATTTTTCCTTTTCCACTTCAAACCAAATTTTACCGCTTAAAACTTGAACATATATAGCAAAAGGAGCTTTATGCTCTTTCATCACGCTATCTTTAGCTAATAAAATTTGAATTTCTTTACCTTTTTCATTATCAATTAAAACATTGATTTTCACTTCTTTTGGGCTAAATTCCGCTCCATTCCATTGAATGATTTTCACAAAATCTCCTTTTTTAGTTTTACAAAACTATAGCAAAAGCCAAAATATAAATTATAAACTTGTGTTAATTTATTCTTCTTTCCACCAAAAATCCTGTTTAAATTTAGCTCCTACTTCATAAGCCTCGCCCATTTTTGGTGTGATAAGGGGTAAATCTAAATTTTCATAAAGAAATTTTACCACCTCATTCCATGCATGAGTTCCTGCTAAAAATCTCCCCCAATGTATAGGCATGACAGCTTTTGCATTAAGATCTTTTGCTTCTTTTAAAATTTGCTCAGGAAAAGAGTGTGAATATGGCCAGGCGATATTAAATTGTCCGCTTTCAAGACAAGCTAAGTCAAAATCTCCAAAATACTCACCTATTTTTTTAAAATGTGTAAAATACCCTCCATCTGCGCTAAAAAACACTCTCTTATCTACACTTAAAAATTCCATCACAAAAGAAGCCCAAAGGGTTTTGTTTTTACCATCTCCCCTGCTTGAACTGTGTTGTGCAGGCGTTGCAATGATTTTTAAATCACCAAATTCTATGCCGCTCCACCAATCAAGCTCTATGATTTTTTTCTCACTCACCCCATAGCTTTTTAGATAATTTCCCACTTTTAAAGGTGTGATAAAAAATCGTGCTTTTTCTTTTAAAGCTTTGACACTCTTAACATCTAAATGATCAAAATGTGAATGCGTGATAATCACAGCAAAAATTTCATTAAAATCATTTACATTATAAACAGGAGCATTTTTAAAAGCCTTGTTAATAAAAGAAATAGGCGAAGCATGAGTGTTAAAAACAGGATCGATCAAAATTTTATATTCTTTAAAACTTATAAAAAGCGAAGAATGTCCAAGCCAAGTAATATGCGGAGTGCTAAAACCACTCAAATCAGGCTTGAAAAAAGGTAACTTAAAAGAAGGGATGGCATTTTTTGGATAAAGATAATAATACCTCAAAATTTCTTTAAAAGACACTTTAGGAGTTATAAGACTGTGCTCATTTTCATTAAGAAAAATTTCATATTTTTTACCCTGCACTTTTTTAGCTTTTGATCGTTGTGTATTGGAAATATCAAAGGTTTTAAATGATAAATTCAAATTTTTCCTTTTATGTTTATTAAGATTATATCTAAAAAGTTTTTAGATTAATTTTATTTTATTGCTAATTTTTTAGTTTGCTTACACTAAAATGAATTGTCTGATTTAAATTAGAACTTCAAAAAGAATTGGTTAAAAAATCAATGAAAAATTAGGTAGCAAGCTAATAAAAAAATTATATTTTACAGATTTTGTCATTTCTTTAAAATTTTAAAAAATTTTCAAGCCTTTTAAAAAGGCTTGAATAGAGATTTTAAGATTACTCAACTTCAGCGTCGATTACATCGTCATCTTTTTTCTTTTTATCATTTGCTGTGTTTGGCTCATCTTTTTTATACATATTTTCAGCTAGTTTGTGAGAAACTTCACTTAAAGCTTTCATTTTGCTTTCAATCTCTTCTTTGCTTGCATTTTGATTTTTCAAAGTCTCACGCAAATCATCAAGAGCTTTTTGAATATTTTCTTTATCAGCAGCGGCAACTTTTTCACCCAACTCACTTAAAGATTTTTCTACTTGATGCGCCAAGCTATCAGCTGCATTTCTAGCATCTACAGCTTCTTTGCGTTTTTTGTCTTCTTCTTTGTGAAGTTCAGCATCTTTTACCATGTTATTAATCTCTTCCTCGCTAAGTCCGCTTGAACCTGTGATTTTGATCTCTTGAGCCTTACCTGTTGCTTTATCTTTTGCACTAACAGTTAAAATACCATTTGCATCGATATCAAAAGTAACTTCGATTTGTGGCATACCGCGTGGTGCTGGTGGAATTCCTTCAAGATTAAAATTTCCTAAAGATTTATTATCACGACTAAATTCTCTTTCCCCTTGTAAAACATTGATAGTTACAGCACTTTGATTATCTTCAGCGGTTGAGAAAACTTGCTCTTTTTTAGTTGGAATAGTTGTACCTTTTTCGATAATCTTAGTCATTACCCCGCCTAGAGTTTCTATACCCAAAGAGAGCGGAGTAACATCAAGTAAAAGCACATCTTTTACATCACCTTTTATAACCGCACCTTGAATCGCCGCACCGATAGCCACAACTTCATCAGGATTTACAGACTTATTAAGATCTTTATTAAAGGCTTTTTTCACTTCTTCTTGCACTAAAGGAACACGAGTAGAGCCCCCTACCATAACGATTTCTTTGATCTCATCTTTTTTAAGCCCTGCATCGCTTACTACTTCATTGATTTTAGTGATGGTTTCAGCCACTAAAGAATCAATCATACCTTCAAATTTAGCTCTAGTAAGTTTTTTAACCAAATGTTTTGGCCCACTTGCATCTGCTGTGATAAATGGTAAATTAATTTCAGTTTCATTAGCTGAGCTTAATTCTTTTTTAGCATTTTCTGCTGCTTCTTTCAAGCGTTGCAAAGCCATAACATCATTTTTAAGATCTATGCCTGTTTCATCTTTAAATTCATTAGCTAGAAAATCTATAAGTTTATTATCAAAATCATCACCACCTAAGAAAGCGTTACCACCTGTTGCTAAAACTTCTACTACATTATCGCCAGTTTCAAGCACAGTAACGTCAAAAGTTCCCCCACCTAGATCATAAACCACAATTTTTTCACTATCTTTTTTATCAAGTCCGTAAGCTAGAGCTGCTGAAGTAGGCTCATTGATAATTCTTAATACATTAAGTCCTGCTATCGTTCCCGCTTCTTTTGTCGCTTTTCTTTGTGCATCGTTAAAATAAGCAGGCACAGTAATCACCGCATCTACAACACTTTCACCCAAAAAAGCTTCTGCATCTTCTTTTAATTTCATCAAAACTTTTGCTGAAATTTCTTGTGGGGTGTAAATTTTACCTGCGATTTCTATTGCGCACGCACCATTTCTTTCGGTGATGTGGTAAGGAAGTCTATTTTTAGCTTCTTTAGCCGCATCTTCATTGATCATTAAACCCATAATTCTTTTGATAGAATAAATGGTTTTTTCAGGGTTGGTTACCGCTTGGCGTTTTGCACTATCGCCTACTAAAACTTCACCTTTATCTGTAAAAGCTACCACTGAAGGAGTTGTGTTTTTTCCTTCTTTGTTTGGGATTACTTTGCTCTCGCCGCGTTCATATACAGCAACACAAGAATTGGTTGTTCCTAAATCTATACCTATAACTTTACTCATTTTTTATCCTTTTATTAAAATTTATTTTGCTACACTAACTTTGGTTGGGCGGATCACGCGATCGGCTATTTTATAACCTTTTTGAAGCACTTGAACCACTTCACCACTTTGATGGTTTTCACTATCTACATGAAACATTGCTTCGTGTAAATTAGGATCAAACTCTTTTTCATCTTTGATAAGAGCCACCCCATGTTTTTCAAGTTTCTTAAGAAATAAATCTAAAGTATTTTGCACTCCTTCTTTGATTTTTAAGCTAATTTCATCTTGGCATTCGACATTAACAGCTGCTTCTAAAGCATCTAAAACATCAAGCAAATCCTTTGCAAAGCTTTCATTTGCATAAGCCATAGCACTTAGCTTTTCTTTTTCCATTCTTTTTTTAATATTTTCAAATTCAGCGTTTGCACGCATATATTTATCTTTTAATTCCTCTAATTCTTTTTGTAATTCATTTGTTTCGTTTTTTTCATTATCTTGCAAATCATCCTGTAAATTTTCAGAATTTTGTGCATTTTCATTTTCAATTTCTTGCTTTTGTTCGCTCATGCCGCCTCCTTTATGTATTGTAATATCTTTTTATAATCCGTATAAACACTACCTGCTAAGATAATATTTACATCTTCGCCCAAAAACTGCGCATCTACCTTAAGCCCCATAAAACCTTCTTTAAATAAAGGTTCAAATTCAAGACTTTCTTTAAAATGACGGTGAATTTGACAATCTAAGAGCTTAACAAATTCATCATTTTGATAAATTTGATAAGCTCTTTCTTCATTGCTTCTATAGCAAATCAAATTTTGTCTTAAGCTAGCTATTTTTTCTACAAGATCTATAAAATGAACTCTCAAAGCTATTTTTTCTATACTAGAAAGATCAAGCCCTATAAGACTTTGTAAAAAATTCCACGCTTCTTTTTCGTATTTTAAAACCAGCTCTTCATCTTCAAAATCAAGCACTATAAATTTAGTATTAAGATCTAGTACTTCTTTAAGTACTAAACTTCTACCTCCATAAACAAGACAATAAATTTCAAATTCTTTACTTAACTCTTTCAAAAAGCTTTCGTTTTTGATATGGATATTTTTATCTTGTTCTTTTTCCCAAAAACTTTGCCAATAATTTTGCATCGTTAAAATAGTAGGAATTCTACCACTACTTATATGAAGCTGAGTGATCAAACCCTCATCGCTAAGTCTTTTAAGATAAACGCGTATAGTCGAAGCAGGTATACAAAGGTTTGAATTTAATTCATTAGAACCAATAGGCGCATTATCCAAAAGATAAGTTTGGATAATAGACTCTAAAATCAAATCCTTTTTATCTCGACTTTTCATCATGTTTTCCTTTATATCTAGCACTCTATTTTTTGATTGCTAGATATATTATACAACATTGAGTGTTATTTTGTCAAGTATAAATATAAAAAAATATACTTAATTTTATTTAGTCTATATAACTAAAGTTTTATTAGTTACTTTTTTATAAGGATAGGATATATTTCAAGATTGGTAAACAGGGTGATAATTAGATAAGAAATTTTAAATAGATTCGATAATTTAACTTTTTTAAAAGCACAAGATGCTATAAACAAAAAACCAAAGAAGCCTTTACAAGCTCTTTGGCTTTTCTATCAAAGCTTAAAAACTACCATTAATGGAAATATATATTCTTCTTCCTTCTTCTATGCGATTGTAAGTATTGACCCAAGTAGTAGTACCGCTATTTTGATAAGATTCCCAACCATCTGTAAAACTTTTGTTAAAAAGATTATAAATAGCTGCGTTGATATTCCATTGCTTATTGATATCATAACGCACACCCATAGAAGCTAAAAAGATATCCTTATAATATTCCCTATTTATATTAGTATCACCCATATAGCGATCTATTTGCCATTCGCCTTTTATCCAAGGGGTAATTTTATTATAGAAGCTGTATTCAGTTTTCAACATAATATTATGTTTTAAACTATCCTGCTCAGGTTTACCTATCACACTTTTATCTTGTGCTTCTTTAACCTCACTATCAAGATAAGTATAAGCAAAATTTATATTTAAATTATCAAGAGGGCTTATCCCTGCTCCAAGCTCTACACCTTTGTACTCAACCTTACCATGATTGATCGCTCTAAAACATCTATCAGCATTACAAGTACCAATTCCTGGAATCATATTATTTTTGTCATATCTTTGGGTTGAAATTTTATCTTTAAAATTTGTTAAAAAACCTGTCGCAGAAACATAAAACAAATCATTATTGTAAATAGCTGCTATTTCATAATTTAAAGATGTCTCTTCTTTTAAATCAGGATTTCCATATATAGGAAATCTACCTTGACCACTATAATTATAAGCTCCATTTATCAAACGATTTGCATAAGGAGTCCTAAAACCCGTAGATACACCGCCTTTTAAAGTAAGTTCATCAGTAGGATTATAAACTAGATAAGCTCTTGGCGAAACATTGTTTCCAAAAATTTCATGATGATTATATCTTGCTCCAAAAGTAAGTCTTAAATCATCTTTTATACTATACTCATCCTCTGCAAAAATTGCCAATAAATACTGATCAAAATTAGTAGGATTAGCTATTTTATCTTGCATTTTTTCAAGCCTATATTCACCACCTGCGCTTAAAATATGATTCTGTCCTAAAGGAATGACAGATTTTGTATCTAAGATAATATCTTCTGCGACTATATCTCTATTTTCTCCCAAAAACGGCTGTGTAGCTTGCCCTACGACTTCACGGCCATCATTGCTTACCCTATTGTATTGCAAACCAGAAGTGATAGAAAAGTTTTCATAAACACCCTCATGGCTTAAATAAGTCACAAATTTATCAACTTCCATAATATCTGCATAACCACCCGTTAAGCTACCTTGTGTACTACCTGGACTTGTGATGGTTCCTAATTGACCTTGTTTATTATCATAATGATTTCTTGAAAAATCTATATCAAATATAAAGGTATTATAATCATTAGCCAAATAACTGACTCTTGTTCCTATGTTAAAATTATTTGCCTTTGTAGGACTTTGAGCTTGATCTCCTGGAACTCTTTGTCCACTTCCATTTGTAAATTCAACATTAGATTGCTGTCTGTAAAATTCTCTAAATCGAAGTGTTAGACCCAATTTGTCATTCATCAAAGGACCACTAGAATAAATACTCGTTCCATAAGTATTACCCCAATCTTTATTTTCATTTAAAAGAGCATCCAAACTTACAGAAGTTTCCCATTTATCACTTACTTTTTTGGTAATGATATTTACCACCCCGCCTAAAGCTTCAGAGCCATATAAAGTACTCATAGGACCTTTTATAACTTCTATCCTTTCTATACTAGAAATCGGAGGTAAGAAAGAATTTGAAATTTCATTAAAACCATTAGGGCCCACCTCTCCGCCAATACCCTGACGACGCCCATCAATCAAAACCAAAGTATATCCAGTAATACCCCTCATAGTGATATTATAAGAACCTGTTTTTCCCTTGCTAGCATATAAATCAACGCCTGGAATATCTGCGATAGCCTCTGCAACATCTCTATAAGGCTTACTTTGTAATTCTTTTTTACTAATAACATTGATAGTAGCAGGAGCTTCTTTAATATCTTGAGCAAATCCAGAAGCACTAATGATCGAACTGTCTAGCTCTACATTTTGCGATATAGCATTAGAAGCCAAAAGGCCAATGGCACAAACCGATAGACATAATTTCTTCATTTTTCTCCTTTTATTAAATATTAATTAGAAATCAGAATATTATGATAATAATTATTAATTTAAGATAAATTTTGTATCAATTGTGATAATTAGTATTAATTAAAAATTTATTTTTTCTTGCTATAATTCTTAAAAATATAAGTTTTTTTAGAGAAGTAAATAGCAAAAATTAAATATCTTTTAGATACAAGCTTGATTATTTGATTGTTATTTTTCTCTGTGAAATTTGTTTCAAAATTTATCTTTTTAAACAATTTATCATAGAATGTGTTTAAGAAATAAAGATATTTAAATCAAAAAATAAAATCATAACGGAGTAAAAGATGAAAACATTTATAAGCAATCATAAAAACCAATCTTCTTTTATCACTTTATTTGTTTTTACACCTTTATTTTTTGTTTTTCTTTATTCTAAAGATTTTTTACACATACAACCCAATGAAACTATTAAAGAAAATAAATTTAATATGGCAATCAAACATTTTGTACAAAATTCCTCCGATATGAAACCGACACAACCCACACAAACTATACAAGAACCTTCGAATGTGCAACCCAAAGAACCTGTGCAAGAAATAAAAAAAATAAAACCGAGAAAAGAAAAACCTATCGCTAAACCTAAAAAAATAATCCCTCCAGCAAATGCAAAGGCAATAAGTCAACCCAAAAAAGATACAAACATGCAGCAACAAACTCCACAAGCCAGCTCTTACCAAAGCGTATCTTTAACTAGTAATAGTGAGCTTTTAAAAGAAATAAAATCAGCAATCGATGAAGCCCTAATCTACCCTAGACAAGCTAGAAAAATGCGTATGAGTGGGGAGGTTCTTGTAGAATTTACCTGGACAAAAGAAAAGAAATTAGAAAATTTAAAAATACTTAAGCCTTCAAAATATGATTTTCTAAATAAAAGTGCTTTAGAAACTATACGCATAGCTTCTAAAAAATTTCCACAATATGAAAAAACTTTTCATATAAAAATACCATTGGTATATAAATTAAGCTAAATCTTTCACAATATACTCTATTTTTAATACAAATCACTCCAGCTTTGCTAACGCTTAGAAGTAGAAGCTTCCTAGCTAAAGCTAACTAGTATTAGCTAATTTAAAAGGCTTTGAGTTTATAGTCCTCAAGGCTAATTCCTAACCCAAACAACTTTAATCCACGCTTTAAGATATTATTTGCAGCATTAATATCTCTATGTAAAGTATTGCCACATTTTTCACAAAGATACACTCTATCTTTAAACATAAGATTTTTTTTGATATTTCCACATACACTACAAGTTTTGCTTGTATATTGTGGATTGACTTTTATAAAGAATTTGCCATTATGTTTTGCTTTATACTCTAGATATTGAGAGAATTGATAGAATGAAGTATTAAGAATAGATTTATTTAAACCACTTTTAGCTTTTATATTCTTTAATTTAGCTCTTTTACACATATTCTTAATTTGCAAATCTTCAACTGCTAGCAAGTCAAATTCTTGTATGAGTTTTGAAGTTATCTTGTGATAACTATCCTTTTTGATATTTGAACTTTTTTCATAGATTTTATTTAATTTTAATTGTGTTTTTTTGAAATTATGGCTTAACTTTGTTTTCTCCTTTTTTGTTTTTAATATTCTCCTGCTTTGTTTTCTTTGCAATCTTTTAATATTCAGCTCTACTAAGTAGCTTTGAGTTAGTAGCTATTAACTCTCCACTGCTTAAGGTAATCTCATTGATATTTAAATCAATGTCAACTGCTTTTTTAATATCAAAATCTTTGCTAGATATTAAAGAAACATTTGATTCATCATAAATGATACTAAAAGCTAAATAGTATTTATTGTGATTTTTGATAATAGTGATTTGATTAAACTTATAAGTATTTGGTAAATCTCTGTGATAACGCATTTTAAAAAATGTATTCATAAGTCTAAATATCTTAAACTTAGTAGTATCACTATCTTTGATTTTGTAGGCTTGATTATTCTAATTAAAGCTTTGCTTTGCAAATTTAGAGTTTTTAAATTTGGGAAAGCCTTTGTTTTTATCTCTAATTGCTTGCTCTAAGGCACGAGAAGATTAATCCTTGCTTGTTGGGTTCAACACTTTTATAGCTTAATTCTCTTGCTTTTATAAGGCTAGTTTTATTGATTATCTATCTTACTTGCCTTTAAATAACTCCTATCTTTTTTATCTAAATTCTTATTTTTATCCCACTTCTCTTGCTGTAAATTTAAACAAATATTATAGGCTTGATATAGATGAAACATTGATGATTAATAAGCTTTTGTTGTTCTTTGTTTAGGTAGAATTCTATATTTAAAACCTTTGGTTATTTGCATTGCTTTGTTCCATTAGGGCTTTTTTTCTTTTTGGTTATATATTTTTTCTTAGGGTAATTATCTTCTATGCCTTGATTTTCTGCATATTTTTTAAGAGTTTCTAGCATTATTCCGCATAGGTATTCTATAAAAATTACTGATTATGTCAAATACCTAACTAGAGCCGTACAACTAACACTGTAAGCAATTCATCTCCCACTTAAGAAGTGAGAGTTTTATTGAATAAAAAAAGATAAATTTAAAGCAAGTAATCTTTTTTTAGACAACACTAAACCTTACAGCAATATTTATTTCATCATAAACAACCCCCAACCCATAAAACCTCAATAAACACTATAAAATAAACTTGAGTGATTAAAAATCCAACCCAATTATTGAATAAACCCAACCTACATAATAAAATATAAACTAGACATATAAAGAACAATTGACACATAAAAATAGATTGAATAAATAAACCTATACAAGTAAACATAAAAGAATAATTGAGATATAAAAACATATAAACTAAACAACTCAAACAACCATTAAATTAACCCAAGCTAATTAAACCTATAAACATAAAAAATAATTAAATATAAAAACAACGATTGACATATAAAAACTAAGATTTTAAATCTATAAGAATAAGATAAAGAAGAATTAACAAGTCCGCAATGAGCTACTTTCCCCCTGCCAGTAAGGCGTAGTATCATCACCCACGATGTGCTTAGCTTCTTGGTTCGGGATGGAGCAAGGCGTTTCCACATCTGTATAATCACGGACATTGTTATTTAAATATTCTTTGAAAGATTGAATTTAAAAAATAAAGCTTAATCTTTTATTTCTTTACTTTTTTCTTTATTCTCTTTCTTCTTTTCTTATCTTTTATCTTTGATAAGTTTTTATATAGAATACTTAAAAAACAATGTTAAGAGCAAGTTCTAATACAAACTCTACTTGAAAGATTTCTATTAAACTCTAAATATTATCTATATTCAAAGTCTTCTTAAAAACCTTAACAAGGAAGTGATGCTTTATTAAAGATAAGCCAAACGCTCTATTAGTACTGGTCAGCTAAAGGACTTTCATCCATTACACACCCAGCCTATCAAACTAGTAGTCTTCTAGAGAGCTTAGAGAAGATTCATCTTAGAGTTGGCTTCACGCTTAGATGCTTTCAGCGTTTATCCTTTCCAAACTTAGCTACGCTGCGATGCTCTTGGCAGAACAACAGCTACACCAGTGGTTTGTTCAACCCGGTCCTCTCGTACTAGGGTCAAATCTCTTCAATCTTCTTACGCCCACGGCAGATAGGGACCGAACTGTCTCACGACGTTCTGAACCCAGCTCGCGTACCGCTTTAAATGGCGAACAGCCATACCCTTGGGACCTGCTCCAGCCCCAGGATGCGATGAGCCGACATCGAGGTGCCAAACCTCCCCGTCGATGTGAGCTCTTGGGGGAGATCAGCCTGTTATCCCCGGGGTACCTTTTATCCTTTGAGCGATGGCCCTTCCACACAGAACCACCGGATCACTAAGACCGACTTTCGTCTCTGCTTGACTTGTATGTCTTGCAGTTAAGCTGGCTTATACCTTTATACTCTACGAACGATTTCCAACCGTTCTGAGCCAACCTTTGTAAGCCTCCGTTATTATTTGGGAGGCGACCGCCCCAGTCAAACTACCCACCAGACATTGTCCCACTTGAGGATAACTCAAGCTGGTTAGCTACCCAAATAAGAAAGAGTGGTATCTCAACAATGGCTCATATACAACTGGCGTCATATACTCAAAGCCTCCCACCTATCCTGCACATTCTTATCCAAGTAGCAGTGTCAAGCTGTAGTAAAGGTCCACGGGGTCTTTCCGTCTTGCCGCGGGTAGGAGGAATTTTCACCTCCACTACAATTTCACTGGATCCCTCTTTGAGACAGCTCCCATCTCGTTACGCCATTCATGCAGGTCGGTATTTAACCGACAAGGAATTTCGCTACCTTAGGACCGTTATAGTTACGGCCGCCGTTTACTCGGGCTTCGATCAAGAGCTTCGCTAATGCTAACCCCATCAATTAACCTTCGAGCACCGGGCAGGCGTCACACCCTATACATCCTCTTACGAGTTAGCAGAGTGCTGTGTTTTTGGTAAACAGTCGGGAGGGACTCTTTGTTGTAAGTTTCCTTGCTTTCGGAGTAAATCCTAATACAAAGCTAACCACACCTTATACCGAAGATACGGTGCTATTTTGCAGAGTTCCTTAAAGAGAGTTCTTCCACGCGCCTTAGAATACTCATCCCACCCACCTGTGTCGGTTTACGGTACGGGCAACATTAGCTAAACTTAGAAACTTTTCTTGGCTCGACGGCATCAGGGGTTCTTCTATCCATCCGAAGACTTCAAAAAGCCTTTCAGTTCTCGGAGTATTGTTATACGGATTTGCCTGTATAACCTCCTACGACCTTAGACTAGCACTTCCATCCGCTAGCCCCCTTAGCCCTAAGCGTCCTTCCATCGCACACTAATGTTGGTATTGGAATATTAACCAATTTGCCATCGTCTACCCCTTTCGGACTCGACTTAGGACCCGACTAACCCTACGATGACGAGCATCGCGTAGGAAACCTTGGGTTTACGGCGTTAATGATTCTCACATTAATTATCGCTACTCATGCCTGCATGCTCACTTCTATTCGCTCCAGCACTCCTTACCGGTATACCTTCGACGCAAATAGAACGCTCTCCTACCACTTGCACACAACTTAAACTACTTAACTTTAGTCTAAGAATATTTTTACTGATTTTACTAAGTTTTATTTCTATCTTTACTCTATAAAAATCAGTAAAAATATAACTAAACATATAACTTAGTTTCTCATATTCTAAACTTAAATAATCTAAGTTGTGTGCAAGTCTACAGCTTCGGTACTTACTTTAGCCCCGTTATATTTTCCGCGCAAAATCACTAGACCAGTGAGCTATTACGCTTTCTTTAAAGGATGGCTGCTTCTAAGCCAACCTCCTGGTTGTTTAAGTAACTTCACATCGTTTTCCACTTAAGTAAGATTTAGGGACCTTAGCTGGTAGTCTGGGTTGTTTCCCTCTTGACGACGGATTTTATCACTCGCCGCCTGACTGCTGTGATTACATATAAGGTATTCGGAGTTTGATAGGGTTTGGTACATTGGTGTATGCCCTAGCCCATTCAGTGCTCTACCCCCTTATATTACGACACAACGCTATACCTAAATATATTTCGGAGAGAACCAGCTATCACGAAGTTTGATTGGCCTTTCACCCCTATCCACAAGTCATCCCGGGGCTTTTCAACGCCTATGGGTTCAGTCCTCCACTAGTTCTTACACTAGCTTCAACTTGCTCATGGATAGATCACTTCGTTTCGGGTCTGCAGCATCTGACTAAGCGCCCTATTCAGACTCGCTTTCGCTACGGCTTCGCGTTTGCTTAACCTTGCCAGACACCACAACTCGCAGGCTCATTATGCAAAAGGCAGTCCATCACCCTGTATTGCTACATAGGGCTCTGAATGATTGTAAGCAAATGGTTTCAGGTTCTATTTCACTCTGATCACCTCAGTTCTTTTCACCTTTCCCTCACGGTACTTGTGCACTATCGATCTGGTATTAGTATTTAGGGTTGGATCGTGGTCGACCCGGATTCAGACAGGATTCCTCGTGTCCCGCCCTACTCAGGATACTGCTAGCTAAGGTTTGTTTTTCGCATACGGGACTATCACCCTCTATGGTTATACTTTCCAGAATGTTCTGCTAAACTTACCTCTTGCACATTGCAGTCCTACAACCCCCAGTGCAAGCACTGGGTTTGCCCTCTTGCGCTTTCGCTCGCCGCTACTGACGCAATCTCTATTGATTTCTTTTCCTGAGGGTACTAAGATGTTTCAATTCCCCTCGTTCGCTCCTATATAGGTAATGTATATCTCTATACATTGGGTTGCCCCATTCGGAAATCTACGGATCAAAGCTTCTTGACAGCTCCCCGTAGCTTATCGCAGTCTAGTACGTCCTTCATCGCCTTTACCAGTCAAGGCATCCACCATTCGCTCTTAGTAGCTTACCTTTTTTACCTTTTATTATTGATTCTAAAACGCATCACTTCCTTGTTAAAGTTTTTATGATAAGACTTCTTTATCTTAAGACGGAAAGCATTCAAACACTTAATATAAAACTAAATGATTTAGTCTCAACTAAGCTGTGAGTTTGAAACTTGTCTTTAATTTATAATCCTTAAATCTAATATTCTCTTTATTCATAGAAGAGAAGACAGCTAAAAGTTAAGTTAAACTAAAGAAAAGATAAATAGGTTTTATCCTTTAACAAGTCCTGTAAAATTGTTTTTATTAAAACTTGCTTGTGACTCTTAACAATGATAATTAAAAGAACATTTAGGTTTAAAACCTAAAGGAAGTATATATATTAACATAATCATTATAAATATAAATGCATAATGTATATGCTACTTATATCTATTAAAGTATATTCTTTTATAGTTAAAGATAAAAATAAATCTAAGTATAGAGTTTATATTTTATATTTAATCTATTTTATATACTTGCTTTAGATTTTAAAGCTTCTTTATTCAAATCTTTTTTATGGTGGGCCTAACAAGACTTGAACTTGTGACCTCACCCTTATCAGGGGTGCACTCTAACCAGCTGAGCTATAGGCCCTTAATAAATGGTGGAGAATAGCGGGATCGAACCGCTGACCTCCTGCGTGCAAAGCAGGCGCTCTCCCAGCTGAGCTAATTCCCCATAAACAATTAGCTTTATCATCAATCTTTGAAATCTAAACAAGAATCAATTGAGTTTATATATTGAAGTAATAGTTGTGAGACTTATTACTTTGTACTCTAGAAAGGAGGTGATCCAACCGCAGGTTCTCCTACGGTTACCTTGTTACGACTTCACCCCAGTCGCTGATTCCACTGTGGACGGTAACTAGTTTAGTATTCCGGCTTCGAGTGAAATCAACTCCCATGGTGTGACGGGCGGTGAGTACAAGACCCGGGAACGTATTCACCGTAGCATGGCTGATCTACGATTACTAGCGATTCCGGCTTCATGCTCTCGAGTTGCAGAGAACAATCCGAACTGGGACATATTTTATAGATTTGCTCCACCTCGCGGTATTGCGTCTCATTGTATATGCCATTGTAGCACGTGTGTCGCCCTGGGCATAAGGGCCATGATGACTTGACGTCGTCCACACCTTCCTCCTCCTTACGAAGGCAGTCTATTTAGAGTGCTCGGCCGAACCGTTAGCAACTAAATACGTGGGTTGCGCTCGTTGCGGGACTTAACCCAACATCTCACGACACGAGCTGACGACAGCCGTGCAGCACCTGTCTCTAAGTTCTAGCAAGCTAGCACCCTCTTATCTCTAAAAGGTTCTTAGGATATCAAGCCCAGGTAAGGTTCTTCGCGTATCTTCGAATTAAACCACATGCTCCACCGCTTGTGCGGGTCCCCGTCTATTCCTTTGAGTTTTAATCTTGCGACCGTACTCCCCAGGCGGTACACTTAATGCGTTAGCTGCATTACTGAGATGACTAGCACCCCAACAACTAGTGTACATCGTTTAGGGCGTGGACTACCAGGGTATCTAATCCTGTTTGCTCCCCACGCTTTCGCGCCTTAGCGTCAGTTGAGTTCCAGCAGATCGCCTTCGCAATGGGTATTCTTGGTGATATCTACGGATTTTACCCCTACACCACCAATTCCATCTGCCTCTCCCTCACTCTAGACTATCAGTTTCCCAAGCAGTTTAATGGTTAAGCCATTAGATTTCACAAGAGACTTGATAATCCGCCTACGCGCCCTTTACGCCCAGTGATTCCGAGTAACGCTTGCACCCTCCGTATTACCGCGGCTGCTGGCACGGAGTTAGCCGGTGCTTATTCCTTAGGTACCGTCAGAATTCTTCCCTAAGAAAAGGAGTTTACGCTCCGAAAAGTGTCATCCTCCACGCGGCGTTGCTGCGTCAGGGTTTCCCCCATTGCGCAATATTCCCTACTGCTGCCTCCCGTAGGAGTCTGGACCGTGTCTCAGTTCCAGTGTGACTGATCATCCTCTCAGACCAGTTAAGCGTCATAGCCTTGGTAAGCCATTACCTTACCAACTAGCTGATACTATATAGTCTCATCCTACACCGAAAAACTTTCCCTACTCAACTTGTGTTAAGCAGGAGTATAGAGTATTAGCAGTCGTTTCCAACTGTTGTCCTCTTGTGTAGGGCAGATTAACTATACCTTACTCACCCGTGCGCCACTAATCCACTTCTAGCAAGCTAGAAGCTTCATCGTTCGACTTGCATGTATTAGGCACGCCGCCAGCGTTCACTCTGAGCCAGGATCAAACTCTCCATAAAAATTATAGATAGTTTAATCTTTTTCTTCAAAGAAAAAGTTATGAAAGATTAAAAGAAAAACTTTTAATCTTTTTAATTATTAGATTGAATAGATTTTACATAATTACTTATGCCTAAATCTTTCTGGCTCAATCGATCACTTATTTAGATTTCAAAGATTGACTAATAAGATTTGAATAACAATACTAAGTTAAAAGAACAAAACAAAAAATCATTTTTAAAAGAAAAGTTTTTAAATTAAAAAACAAGATTTATAAAAAAGCTTTTAGTTTATAAGACAAAAACCAAAAGAGTTAATTTATAAAATCTACTAAGCTAGTGAAACTTTATAATTTAAAAGATTTTAAGTCCTTTTTTCAAAAAAAGGAAATGAAAGTATAACCAATTAAACTTAAAAGGGGATTAAACAAAGGATTAAATAGTATAAATATTTGTGTAAGTATTTATAT
>NZ_MJXJ01000009.1:0-2463 GCF_001762735.1 Campylobacter sp. BCW_6461
TAAGATTTTATTTTCGCCACCCAAAAAAGATTTTTAAGAAAAACAATGCCTAAAATTTCAATCATCTTGCCAACTTTTAATGTAGAAAAATATATAGCCAAAGCTTTAGAAAGTTGTATCAATCAAAGTTTTAAAGATATAGAAATAATTGTAGTGGATGATTGTGGGAGTGATAAAAGTATAGATATAGCTAAAGAATATGCCAAAAAAGATGAAAGAATAAAAATAATTCACAATGAAGAAAATTTAGGTCTTTTAAGAGCTAGATATGAAGGAGTTAAGGCAGCTGGGGGGGGGTATATTATGTTTTTAGACCCTGATGATTATTTAGAACTTAATGCTTGTGAAGAGTGTGTGAGAATTTTAAACACTGAAAAAGAAAGTGATTTTATATGGTTTGATTTTATATATAAAAGAATTTCAGGGGTTATAAATAGGGGAAATTTTTTACAAGATCAAACTTTTACTATTTTTGAATATTGTGAGAATATCATAATTCAAAATAAAAATATCTGTTATTGGAATCTTTGTTCTAAACTTATTAAAACAGAAATATATTTAGCATCTTTTTCTTTTTTAGAAAAAGAGATATTAAATACTAGATTAATTATGGCAGAAGATGCATTAATTTATTTTTTTATTATTTTAAATTGTGGAAAAATTACTACTAGTGCAAAAAATATTTATTATTATTGTGAAAATGACAATAGTTCTGTTGGGACTAATGATATTGTCAAAATTGAAAAAAACTTACAAGATGAAAAAATGGTTATTGGAATTTTACTAGAATTTTTAAATCATCATAAAAAGAATATTGAATTGTATTTGTATGTTTTTTTAAAAATAATGATTGGTAAATTAATCGTATATAAATTACATCGAGAAATAAAACTATATCGATTAAAATATAATTATATGATATATACAATGAAAAAAATAAAAAATAAATTTATAATAAAATATTTTTTATTGAAAAGATTTTTGATGGAAAAGTATTTTAAAAATAAATTTAATTGAATGTGTTATAATTATCGCTTAGATTACCATGTTGGAGTATTGGTATTGTTAAGCTTAAAATTTAATAAAGAATTAATGTGTGTAAAATTTCCGTCATAATCCCAATCTATAATGTAGAAAAATACCTAGATGAGTGTTTAAAAAGCGTTATAAATCAAACTTATAAAGATCTAGATATTATTTTAGTAGATGATGGTAGTACTGATAATAGCTTAAATATAGCTAAAGAATATGCCAAAAAAGATGAAAGAATTTTTCTTATTGCAAAAGGAAATGGTGGCTTAAGTTCAGCTAGAAATGCGGGTTTGGAATTTATAAAAGGTACTAAATTAAGAGATTTTTTTGAAAATGAAGAAAATATTATTAGTTATAAACAATCAAACACTTTTAAAAATAGTACAAAAGAACTTACAAAAGAAGAAATAAATAAAAACTTTACAAAACTTAGTAAAAATATAATCCAAACAAAGCTTAAAAATCTTAATGACTTTATCATTCAAGATTTACCTGATAATATTATTCACTTTTTAGATTCCGATGATTATTTAGAGCTTGATTGTATTGAAAAATGCGTAAATGAGATGAGTAAAGATGATATAGATATTTGCACACATAATATTAAAGAATTCCTTGAAGAAGAGCAAGTTTTTAGACAAAAAGCAGAGTGCGATATTTATTTAAATTGTAAATACACTAAAAATATCAGTGGGATTGATTTTTTTAAAAAAAATAATATTTGTGAGTTTTATTTTGCTTGGCAAGGAAGCTTTAGAGCAAAGTTGTTAAATATTTATAAGCTTCGTTTTACTTATGGGATTTATCACGAAGATCATGATTTTGGAACTATATTATTCTTAAGTGCTAAAAAAATAACTTGTGTTAAAGAAGAATTATTAATTTATAGAATTCGAGCTAATTCTATAATAAAAAGTGAAAAAGAAAAGATAATACCACAAAGCATACCTTTTTATTTAGAACCTTTAAGATATTATTTCGATGATTATTCTAAGCTTAGAGCTTATTTTAAAGCTTATTGTATGTGTGTAATTGGGGTTAATATTTTGCTTTTTTGCAAAGAAAGTAATATTTTAGACAAAAAACTCCAAATAAAATATTTTTTACATTATATTCATTATTATCTTGAGCAATACTATCCCTTAAATTATCTCAATATAAAGGATTTATTTACTTTAGTGGGTATCAATTTAAAACTTTTTAGATTTAAATTTATGTTAAGATTTTATTTTCGCCACCCAAAAAAGATTTTTAAGAAAAACAATGCCTAAAATTTCAATCATCTTGCCAACTTTTAATGTAGAAAAATATATAGCCAAAGCTTTAGAAAGTTGTATCAATCAAAGTTTTAAAGATATAGAAATAATTGTAGTGGATGATTGTGGGAGTGATAAAAGTATAGATATAGCTAAAGAATATGCCAAAAAAGAT